>NZ_JAKMUV010000019.1:0-19452 GCF_027570165.1 Corynebacterium macclintockiae | reverse complement strand
ACATCTAGCCGACGTCTAGCCGACGTCAATTGGGTGGGCAGAACCGGCTGAGCAGCTGCCGGTGAGATAGCTCGTGGTGCGTATATATCGCGCCACGAGCTTTCTTTTATCTATCGCCAGGGTTCTAGTAGAACGACGCCTAACTGACCGCCCAGTAGTAAGTCAGCACACCTTGCCCGATTAGGACAATTGGGATGAATGCAAGGGACGCCACCACGTCAATGAATGTGATGACTTTGGCCATGCGTGCCTCGGCCAGTTCGTCCGGCTGACGATTTGCGATAAAGGCTAGAACAATCAGTGAGATGACGGTGACCAGGACGGCTGCAGCCCATGGCTGCCAACTATCAGTAGCACCGTTGAACATCCACGCATTCACACCAAACTGATCAGCGGAGCCCTTGCCAGTCTGCGATCCGTCGCCCAAGAACCAATGCACGAAGCTTCCAGTGCTCATGGCGAGGCCAGTGATTCCGGCGCTGAGCAGAGGGCTAATGATGCGAGCGTCCGAAAAGCCATTCGTACGCAGGATCAAGATGACCGCCAGCAGGGCTGCAATGAGTCCCTGTTGCCAGTAGCTGCTTGTGTTGAGAACAAGAACAATAAGGGCACCCATGATTGTTGCGGCCCAGCTAATACCGCGGCTAATTGCTTCAGTGCGCAGGGCGGCAGCACGGATGGATTCGCGACTAATGGATTCACCTGCGTCACTGCGACGAAGCATCGCGGCAAGCCCGGTGCTACTGATAGCAAGCGTCGACGTGGTCAGTAGCATCGCGATGGGCAGCCATGCTGTCCACGCGGCCAGCGCAAACGGACTTGCACCAAGGAAGGTTGCCAGCCCGAAGGCCGCCGCGGCAACGGCGACGATCCCGGCTGCAACCGCTGTAGCTGTCGCTTGCCTCCGCAGCGCGATCCAAGCTGCGATGGCCGCACAAAGCGCAGTGATACTGATTGTCCACGCTAGCCCTGGTGCACTGTCCACAGGCCGCAACATGGCTGCAGAGACGATGAATCCAAAGATAGGCAGGGACCACGCCAACTTCTGTGCCCACGGACGGGGCTTCCACAGGGCAATCCCGATTGCTACGAGGGTCAGAATGGTAGCGGTCACGACGCTCGTGATTCGACCTGAATTCCACGCCTCCACAACGTGTCCGTCAGCGGACGAGCCATGCCCAAAACCAAGCCCTGCGAGACTGCTACCCCACACACCCTTGAGTGCGACGAGGCCAACCAACGTAATAGTGGCCAACATGGTTGCCAGTAGTCCATCTGTGCGGGTGGTTCCAGACCACGCAAACTGGGAGGCTCCAATGGTGCTGCGCATTTCGGCCATGATGTCATCGACAAATGGTGCGTGGGCGGCTTCAGCTCGCTGCGACAGGTAGAGCTTGTGCCCGTCCAGCACCTCATAGTCTTCGAGAGTGCGCTCAGCGTTGATAATCCCCGTTTCTGGGGAGGACAGCACCCACAGGTGCGCGGTAGCTTCCACGTCTGCGGTAAATTCGGAATCTGCTACTCGTCCACGGAACAGTTCCACCACGTCATCGAGGTAGTCGATGACGGGCCTGTGTGCTGGGAGGCTGACATCCAATTGATGGTCTTGCCAAAACACACTTAATCTCACAAACATCGCAGACATAGTAGTAATGATTACATGGATTGTCGTGTGGCACGTGGCTGGGTGCCCTAGTAATGCGCCTAGCGGCCGATTGTCCTGTTGATCCCCGATACGTGCGTAGAGAGTTTTTGCTGAAGTAATGTCCACCAAGATTATTCACCGTCCGGCTCGCGCGAATCGAGCGATAGTGCCACAAGGGCCGTTGGAGTTGGCCCAGATTCCAACGATCCGTTCCAATGGCGCGGCGGCGAATGCGGTGACGTTCCTGCTTCCAGTTATTGGTGGCATGGGCATGGTGCTCATGATGATGTCGTCCGGCAACCCTATCCGCATGGCCATTGGCTCGGTGATGTTCGTGATGGTGATTGTCAGCGCGCTGGTGATGTTCGCGCGTTCGCGCACGGGCAAGCGCAAAGAGGCCGAAACAGCCCGCGTTCGTTTCTTGGAGCACCTGAAGGAAATGGAGGCGAAGGCAAAAGACAAGGCAACTGAGCAACAAAAGGTCGCAGCAATGCGCAGCCCCGAGCCAGGCGCGCTGCAGGATGCCATTCGAAATCCCTTTCGTCTGTGGGAGCGGCGCCGAAGTGACGAAGATGTGTTGGTCACCCGCATCGGATCAGGAACGTGCCAGCTGGCGTGCGGAATCAAGGTGAAAGAGGCCACGGATCCTTTGGCCATTCCGGAGCCGATCTCCCAAGCGCACGCAGAGCGCATGCTGAAACGCACTCAAACCGTGGAAAATACTCCCATCGCCATTCCAGCCCGTGGTGTGGTCAGTTTGGTGGGTTCTCCCCAGCTGACAACGGAGGCCCTGCGCACGATTGTCACCCAAGCGGCGGTGTTCCATGCTCCTGACGATGTGCGTTTCCACTTTGCATTGCCGTTGGCTGATCATGCGGATACGGCAGATTGGGCGCTGTGGCTTCCTCACGTCTTGAGTGAGGACGAGTTTGATGGGCCTCTGGGCAAGCGCCAGGTGAGCCACGATGAAACTTCCGCCCAATCGTTGCTCCAGGAGGTGGAGCGCCGCAATGACGAGTTGAAGGAGCGCGCCCGGTACCAAATGAAGTCTCTGGAGGAGCCTTTCATTGTGGTGGTGCTGGACATGGATTCCGAGCATGGGCGCTGGTTGGAGGGCCAGTTGTCTCAGGTGTTGAGCCTGGAGAAGGCCCGTATTGCTGTGCTGGCCACGTCTCTGCGTCAACAGGACGAGCCGAGCCACGTGGACGTCCGTGTGAGCATTGAGGATTCCCGCGAATTCCAGGTTCAGCTGATCGACCGTGGCGAGGTGCGCGAACCCAAACCTGGCGAGGATGGCTTTGTAGAGCGCATGCTGTACGGGGGCTTTCGTGGCCGGTTGGATCAGGTCTCCCCTGCCTTAGCGGAGTCCGTGGCGCGTTCGCTTTCACCTCTGCGCTTGGTGGAGGATGCCACGCCGGACGCTCCGCTTGAACAGACCATTGGCCTGGATGCGATGCTGGGCATTGATGATTTTGCTACCTACGACATTGCTCACCAATGGAGTCCGGGCGGCACGGATGAGTTCTTGAAGGTGCCTTTCGGAATCGACGCCGAAGCGCAGCCGATCTACCTAGATATCAAGGAATCGGCGAAATCCGGAATGGGTCCACACGGCCTATGTGTGGGTGCGACCGGTTCGGGTAAGTCTGAGGTGCTGCGCACCATCGTTTTGGCTCAGGTCATCAACCATCATCCCGATCAGCTGTCGCTGGTTCTGGTGGACTTTAAGGGTGGCGCGACCTTTGCCGGCTTGGAGCCACTCCCTCACACGGCTGCGGTGGTGGATAACTTGGCGGACGAGGCTGGCCTGGTGGATCGCCTGCATGATTCAATTTTGGGCGAGATTCAGCGTCGCCAGCATGTTCTGCAAAAGGCTGGCAACTTAGCCAATGTTGCGGAGTACAACGCCATTCGACAAAAGCAGATCGACCAGGATGGCTCAACCTCCATGGATCCTCTGCCCGTCCTGTTTGTGGTGATTGACGAGTTTGGTGAGCTTCTGGCTGCCAAGCCGGAGTTTATCGAATTGTTTGTGCAGATCGGGCGCATCGGCCGTTCCATTGGCGTGCACCTTCTCTTGGCTTCTCAGCGTTTGGAGGAAGGCCGCCTGCGCGGCCTGGAATCTTACCTGTCCTACCGCATTGGCCTGCGTACGTTTTCCGCGTCCGAATCCCGCACGGCCATTGGTTCCACGGCCGCCCACGAGCTTCCCCCTATTCCTGGTTCGGGCTATTTGAAGGTGGATCCGGATATCTTTGACCGCTTTAAGGCCGCTTATGTGTCGGGACCGTACACGTCCTCCGCATCCCAGGAGGAGCGCGAGCTTCCACCGGTTCCGATGCCTCTGGAGCTAGAGAATACGACGGAAAGCTGGCTGCAGCAGCGTGTTGAGGCACACCAGCTCTCGCTGGCTACGAATGCCAAGAAGACGGCGAACATCCAGCCGGCGGTAGAACCAACTACGACGTTGGAGCTGGTTGTGTCCCGCTTGATCCCCTCTGCGGAACCTACCCGCCAGATTTGGCTTCCTCCGGTTCCTGACAGGATCGATCTTGGCTCGGCGTTGGGCCAGGTAGAGCTCACATCTGACCGCGGCATGCGTGCTCAGCGCACCGGTCAATTGCAGATCCCACTGGGGCTAAAGGATAAGCCTTTGGAGCAGTGGCAGGGCCCGCTTGTTGTCGATCTGGCGGGTTCGCAGGGCAACGTCGCAATCATGGGTGCTCCGCAATCTGGCAAGACGACAACGGTGAAGTCTCTGGTTCTGGCCACGGCTCTGACGCACACTCCTGCGGAAGTGTCCATGTACATCGCGGACTTGAACGGTTCGGCGTTCACCGCGTTTGCGGAGCTTCCCCATGTTGGTGATGTAGCTACTCGCTTTGATGAGGATAAGCTGCGCCGCATGTTTTCTGAGATGCTGCAGTTCCTCGCGGACCGTGAGCGCATCTTTGCCGAGCATCGCTTGTCCAGTGTGGAAGACATGCGCCGTGCACATGCGGCGGGCCGGCTTCCGGAGCTACCCAGCGCCGATGTCTTCCTCATTATCGATGGCTGGGCCACTCTTCGGCATGACTTTGAGGATCTGGCAGAGCAGGCTCAGAACTTGGCTGCCCGCGGCCTGGGCTATGGCGTACATGTGGTGTTTGCAACGGGACGCTGGGCAGATTTCCGACTGCAGCTGCAGGCTGTAATTGGCACAAAGCTGGAACATCGCCTGAATGATCCTCTGGATTCCTCAATCGGGAAGAAGCCGCAAGAACAGTTGGCGGGCCAGCCGACGGGTCGCATTTTGTCGGCAGACAAACTGTTTTCCCATGTGGCAAGCCCCGTACTGAACCAGCCAGATGTGGTTCGGGAGCAGTCCACTCAGGCATTGATCTCCGCAATTGCTCAAGCTAGCCCCTTTAAGTCTGCGCCTGCTGTACGCATGTTGCCGGAGAAGGTAATGCTGCAGGAGTTGATTGATGCCAGCGGCGGTCAGCCTGCTGTGGTGGCATTGGCGGAATCAACGTTGCAGCCCGTGCGCTTCGATTTGGATGGTGCTCAGCGCCATGTGTTCATCGTGGGTGAGCATGCGTCAGGAAAGACGACGGCGCTTCGCGCGTTGATGTCGGAGGCAATTCGTGGCAAGCAGCCGGGCCAGGTGATGTTTGGTATCTTCGACGCCCGTCGTACCTTGCTTGGCGAGTGTCCTGAGGAGTTCCTGGGTGAGTACGCTGGCACAAAGTCCGCGGCGGAGCTGTTGGCGAAAGGTATCGCCAAGGAGCTAGAGAGGCGTTTGCCCCCTGCGGATGTAACGCAGGAGCAATTGCGCAATCGGTCGTGGTGGCAAGGCCCCGAAATCTACATTGTGGTAGATGATTTTGAGCAGTTCGAGGGAACCAATAACCCGCTCCGACCACTGGTGCCCTTCCTGTCCCATGGCGCAGATATTGGTCTTCACGTGTGGATTGCACGCCGCGCGGCTGGTGTGTCGAGAGCCACGTATGACACGTTCGCGCAAGGCATCCGGGACAACGGTGCCAATGGTTTGCTACTAAGCGGAGAAAAGCAAGAGGGCGCTGTGTGGCCGAAGGTGTACCTGCAGCAGCTACCGACTGGCCGTGCACAGTGGGTGCGTGGCCCGGGCCGTGTGGAGTTGGTTCAGCTTGGTTTCCGCTCCCCCAATTAGAGGGCACTATAGGTAAACCTAAGGCAAACTACACCTTACACGCGCCTCATTTTTATATAAGGGTTCGCGCCCCGGCTAACCCAAAACCTTATCTATACATACCCAAACCGTGCCGTCATACCTGCAGATTTTCCATTGCTCAGGATTCTCTAATTTAAGACCCCGCCTTTCCCTTTAATTGAAAATTGCAATGCGATCTCGAGGCTCAACTGGCATCCTCGAAGAGGTATTCAAGATTGACGGTGCAATTGAGTGAGTTAATAAGGAGAAAGGCTTTATGGCCAATTCGGTCACCTCGCCTGTGCGGTTCCACCCGGATGCCCCACGTCCACGGTTCCTATGGCAAGCCTCCCTACCCACCAACTGGGTTCGCATTGACACTCACCCAGAAGCGTCACCACACCGTTTGTCCCAGATCGCGGAGAATTACATTCCTGGCCACCGCTTAAGGCGAGCCGAACAAAAGCTAGTGCTTCAGCAGCTCGAGCAGCTGGTTAAAGCCGCCCGCGATGGAAACATTCTTCTAACCCTCATCCTCCCCGGCCTATCGGAAGATGGGCAGGCAACGTCGGCCACACTGTTGTTGCGCTGGTACGACAGCTCCCCTGAGTTTGCTAGCCTGCGCACCGCGGAGCAGGCATTTTCAACCAAGAACGCGACCACACAGCAGTGCACATCCCCCAAGGGAACGGCCTATCTGTACTCATCCAACACCACTCAGACAGGTCCAGTATCTCAGCGGCGCACGACATTCCACCACCAGGCGTTTCTTCCCATTCCCTCCACCACATGGACGTTGGTCATTTCTGGATCAGCTCCAGATGAGGAGACTGGTAAGTTGCTGGGCAACATTGTGAAGCGTGTGGCCAACAGTGTTCAGGCACATCCAGAGACGTTGGGTGAGACGTTTGAAGGTTTGGATCTACTCGATTCGAACTTTTTCGCTGGCAGCCTGGAAGCTTTGCAGGAACAGGAGTAAGGCATGTCTGATTACATTCAAGTACCTCTGCAATCTCTGCGTGATATTGCAAACAATCTCGCCGGTATGAAGGCCGATCTGGAAGGCGATAAGAAAGGCGCCGACCTTCTGTCCGGTGTGGACTCCATCCACGGCCACAAGATCCAGCAAGCGGTGGCCGAATATTTCGGCGAATGGGATGGCCCACGCAACCGCCTTCTAGAAAACGTCGGGAAGCTAGGCGATGTGTCGGGCAAGATCGCCGACGTCACTCAGCAATATGATGACGAATCCGCAAAAGGTTTTAACCAGTTTGCCGCCAAGCTCAAGGGAAAGGAATAGCACATGTCTGGCGCTACGTATTATGCGTTCCGCGATTCGGCGGCAGATTCCACAAAGGGCGATATCAACACGGTGATGAACGATATCGCAAATACCTTGGACGATATCGACAACTCAATTGAAGATCTTCGTGGAGGTTGGGAGGCTACTGAGGCCGATGCGTACTACGAGATCATCACCAAGTGGAAAGATGGCGCCACCAATCTGAAGGACGTCCTCAAGGACGTCCAAGATGCCTTACAAAATATGAAAGATGGCAATACAAAGCTTCGCCAAGGAATTGCCAAAGTGCTCGATGAAACCAGTTAGCTCAGTTAGCTAATGTCACGCGCGGGGTGCATGCGGGTGAAGGTCGGAAATCTTCTCTCGCGCTTGTTCTTCCAGCACCGATCTAACTGCGCGCCAACCTTTACAAGTTTTCACCACTATTGACGAGCCCGTGTTGTCGGACTCGCACAAGGAGTAATCATGGGTAGCGAACACCTTTCCGTTGAACACAGTGCCGTTTCTGGTCACGTCTCTTCTCTGCAGACCAACCACCAGCACCTGATGGACCAGTCTTCTAAGTTCTTGGATGCTTTGGAGCCGCTGAAGGGATCCTGGAAGGGCTCCTCTGTTGGAGCTTGGGACAACATGACTCAGGCATGGTCGGACAACATGGATCAGGTTAAGCAGGCTCTGGAGGAGCTGACTGGTCGCGTTGATGAAGCTGGTAAGTCCTACCAGTCGGGTGAGGAAGAGCAGACCAGCGCGCTACAGCAAAAGTTCGCCGGCATGAATTTCCAGCAGGGCAACATTCTCTAACCAACCACCGTCACCACATCTTTAATCGTTGAAAGGATAACGTCCCAAATGGCTGTGTATGCGTACAACAATTCCGATGCTGAGTCCACTTCTGGCGATCTCAATGGCGTAATGAACCAGATCGAGTCCACCCTGTCGGAGATGGATTCTGATATCCGCAAGCTGGCTTCCAGCTGGGAAGGCTCCGAGCAGGAGGAATACTCCCAGGTTCACGGTAAGTGGTCTTCCGCTGCACATAACCTGAAGGAAATTCTGGGCCAGATTCGTGGCGCGCTGGATGAAAACACCCAGTCCGTCGCTGAGACTCGTGGCCGCGCTTCCCAAGCTATCGCTGGTTCCTAAGAGGGCTAGGTTCTCTAGCCCTCTCCTTCCCCTCTCCTTCGATTTCCCCTTCGTTTCTTCATCTGACCAAAGACCAGAGGATCTTAGCCCGCCATGCCAGAACTATTGCTCGCCCCGTTCTTCGTCTACAAAGGTAAGAACTTCCACATTGGTGGAAACGTTGGAGCCGTTGGGGAAACGGCGCGTCGCTATACTACTTTCGGCAATCAAGCAACGACCGCAGCCTCAGCAATGCGGTCTATCAACGACGGCGGGTTCGAGGGCTCTGAAGGAGACCGATACAAGGAACTCCTGAATGCTGACTTCCCTAGCCATCTAGATATCACTGGCGAGTCTCACTCAGGTGTTGGCCGCGCCATTCGTCTCTATAAGCTTGCGCTGCAAACTGCGCAAAGAGACATGGGAGCTCTTGAAGTGCCAGCTCGGGCTACCCACTCTAACTATCAGGCCGCTGTTACCGCCTTAAACACCGCTGAGGTCAACGCCGCCCGCGCGCGATTAGCAGCGACGGCTGCGACCGCCACAGCCGTAAGCACATCAATGATTCCAGGTGTGGGTGCCGCGACTGCCGCCGCAGCCGCTTCTGCAGAGGCTGATTCGAAGACGGCTCAGGCTGCCATGAAAGCAGCACGCCTCCACTTTGAGGAAGTCAAAACTGCTTGGCTGGGTCACATTTCAACCTCCGATACCATTAAGGCCACTCTCGGCGGCGAAGTTGATTCTGCGGTAAGCATTATCGCAACGCAGGCCAGGGCAGACTTTGACGATAATCCGAACTGGCTGGAGCGCGCATGGCAGAAGACCAAGGATTGGGTGTCTGATCATGCTGACGTTCTCGCCGCTATTTCTGACATCATGCAGATTGTCGGTTCCGTGTTGCTTCTTGTTCCTGGTCTTCAGGCAATCGGCGCTGGCCTGTTGATTGCTGGCATTGGGCTAAAGGCTTTGCTTGCAGCAACGGGCAATGCGTCGTGGGGCGAGGTACTTTTCGACGTGGTGACATCCTTGCCGTTTGCCGGTATAGCCAAACTTGCGAAGGCAGGAAAGCTTGGCAACACCGTTGCCAAGGCAACTCACGGCATGGGCAAGGCAGCGTCCGCTGTTAAGGCGGCGGCGAAGTCCGGTGCCAACTCAGCTGCACTGAAGATGGCGAATGGAGCCAGCCGTGTCGCAGGAGAGGCTGGCGAAAAATTCGCCAAGTCTGCTTATTCAAAGATCACCCGCGGCGGCCAGATTTGCTTCGCGGCTGAGCCTGTCGATATGGCGACGGGCAACATGGTCGATTTCACTCAAGACATCAACATCCCCGGCATCTTGCCGCTGATCATCGACCGAAACGCTAATTCTGCGCACGAGTTGGGACGAGCTTTGGGCTCGAGGTGGGTCTCGCGCATGGATGTGCATATTGAGATCTTGGATGACGAAATCCTTATGGTCTCTCCCGATGGTGCGTTGCTGACGTTCCCGCCAGCCCCATTGGACGGATCCGAGGTCCGCGCGGACGGCCGCGCGTGGCTGCTTTCGTTTGCAGATGGTGCCTACCGTGTGCGCAATGTAGCGGAGGGAATCACCTACGTATTCTCTGTTTCTGGTGACGGGAGCTACGTCACTACATCGGGTGTGGAGGACCGCTCCCCTGCAGCTGGTGGACACTCGGCTGGCGCGGGATTGCGCACCGGTTCCTTCGCCGCTGATCTTGGTCTGGGCTTCACCGTTGGCGTGACGGCGTTGGTTCACCACACCGGCGCGGCCATCACGTACTCCTGGGATCAGGCCACTGGCCAGATGCGAGACATCACGCGCAGCGATGGAACTCACTTGTCTTTGGTTTGGGATCACGCTACGAATCGTGTGGCTTCCATTTGGGTTGATAACCAGCAGACTCACCCTGACGAAGCACCTCAGCGGCTGATCTCTTATGAATACGACGCCGCAGGTCAGCTCATTCGCGTGGTGAACTCCCATGCTGGCGTGTTGAGCTACTTCTACGATGAGCAAGGCCGTACTGCTGGTTGGCGTGACCGGAATGGTGCTGCGTATCACTACCGCTACGATGACCACGGCCGTGTTACCGCCCAAGTCGGCACCGGTGGCATGTTCCCCAACATCCTCTACTGGGGCAACGACACCGGCGACGACGCGCCACTTGGTGGCACCGTCTGCGTACTCATCGAAACCGCCGGCGACTTCACCGGCGACCCCCTAAACACCGGCGACAGCGTCGTTGAAACCTACCTCGACCGCCTCCACCACCTCCCCCTCTACCAAGCCCTCCTCAACGGTGGACTAGAACAAGCAGGCCTCACCGGCCGCGGCCGCACCACCAACCGCGACACCACCAACTGGACCATCCCCACCGACTGGCTGACCGACGACCTCCTCGGCGACATCCGCCCCACCGTCTACCGCGCCACCGCCTCCGGCGATGTCTGGCGCATCATCACCCCCGAAGGCGGCATCCAAGACACCACCTACACCGACCACCACCTCCCTGCCACCGTCACCAACGCAGCCGGTGCTACCACCTGCTACACCTACGACGACAACGACCTCATCGTCGATACCACCTACCCCGACGGGACGACCACAACCATCGAACCCGGCACCTGGGGCATGCCCGTACGCATCACCGGCCGCGACGGACACACCACCGACTACCAAGTCGACGCTTTCGGCATGACCACCGCTATCACCACCGCCGACGGAGCCACCACCACCTACACCTACGACCTGCGCCCCACCGGCATCGTCCCTGCAACCATCACCAACCCTGATGGAGCGACCACCCACATCGACTGCGATAACGCAGGCCGCACCATCGCCATCACCGACCCCGCCGGCCGCCGTACCAGCCACACCCTCAACATCCAAGGACTTATCACCGACACCCTCGACCCAGACGGCAACACCACCCGTATCGACTACACCCCCGAAGGCTGGCCCACCACACTCACCCATCCTGATGGCACCACCCTCACCGCCACCTACGACGGCGAAGGCAACCAACTGACCACCACCAACGAAACCGGTGCGACCACCACAACCACCTACACCGTCTTCGACAAACCCATCACCACCACCGACGCCACCGGGGCGACCACCCACATCACCTACAACACCCAAATGCAACCCGTGGCCATCACCAACGCCGACGGCCACACCTGGACCTACACCTACAACCTCGACGGGAACATCACCCAACAAACCGACTACAACGGCATCGTCACCACCAACACCACCAGCCCCGACGGACTCACCACCAATGTGACCACCCCAGCGGGAACAACCACCACCACCTACAACCAGTTGGGATTGACTACCAGCATTGATGATGCCTCCGGCACCACACTGTTTGGCTACGACCCCTTAGGCCGCCTGACCAGCATCACCAACCCGGCCGCCACCATCACCTACACCCGCGATGCCTACGGCCGAGCCACCGCTGAAACCACGCGCCTGGCCAGTGGTGAAGAAACCCGCCACGCACTCGAGCTCTCCTCCACGGGCATGGTCACCGGCGAACACCTCACCCTACCGACCACCCACACCATCACCACCAACTACGGACGCAATACTGCTGGTGAGATCACCAGCAGCACCATCACCCACCACACCACCCCAGCGGTCACTCATGACCACCACACCGATACAAGCGCTCCGGCAGGCCTGGATCACACTGGCCGCCTGCTTGCCGAGCTGACCTACACCACCAACACCCGCGGCCACCGCGCCACCACCGCCATCGACAACCTGGTACGCACCATCGACATCGATACCCGTGGGCGCATCACTGGTGATCACACCAGCCTGCTTGACAGCACCACCGCCGGCGGACTTGTCTCTGTCGCTGGTCGTGACTTCACCTGGCGAGCAGACTCCACTCTCACTGCCATCACCGACCACCTACGCGGTACCACCAGTTTCACCGTCGATGCTATCGGCCGTGCTACCAGTGCGACCCGCACACCCCAACCAACCACCACCAACCCCAGTGACCGGGGCTCCACCCCACCGCACACCACGACACACACTCCTGCACGAGCAGGCACTCCAGCACAATCAGGCTCTGCCACCGGGGTTTCCGCCCAGGAGAACTACTCCTTCACCCCGGCAGGGGTGCTGGCCTCTACTGCTGACGGGGTCATCGACTACCACAACACCCTGCCGGTCAAAGTCGGCCGGACAACCTACACCTACGACGCTGCAGGACGTATCACCCGGACCGTGACCAAACGTCTGGGTAAGAAACCGTTGGTGCATCACTTCTACTACGCCACCGGTGAACAACCCGTCGGCTTTAGCTCAAGTGATGCTCCCGGAGTTGGCTACCGCTACACCTACGATGGTCTCGGCCGACGTGTAGCCAAAGACACGATCAACACCACCACCGGAGAAGTTATCCACCGTGACGTGTTCACCCACACCGGTAACCAACTAGCAGCCGTCACCACCACCGTGGATACCACCGATCCAGCACGTGTGGGTGAAGGCTACGTGTGGACTACTGACCCGGCCACTGGTGAGACACACGGCCAGATCGCACTAACCACCCGTAACACCAGTGGCACCGGTGACACCAACCAGACTCCGGTTAACCCTGCCGCTGGTTGGTCCCAGTCCCGGGTTGATGCGACGTTCTACGCCCTAGTGTGCGACCTGGCCGGAGCACCTCAGGAACTGATCAACACCACCACCGGTGTCGTCGAGGGACACACCACCCAAACCCTCTATGGCAAGCGTACGTGGTCCGGTCGGTGTACCAGCCCGTTGTTGTTTGCTGGTCAGTACGAGGATGTGGAATCCGGGTGGGCGTACAACCGCTTCCGCTACTACAACCCCACCCTGGGTGGCTACAACGCCCAAGACCCACTCGGACTCGCCCCACGCCTCGCCTCCGCACAAGGGTATGTCGACCACGCAGCACACTGGGTCGATGTGCTGGGGCTAATGGCACACACAATAACGAACAATAGACTTGTTGGAAACAATGCTCGAGACGCTTTAGCACGCAGGTTCCCAGGTGCGGAAACAGAGAAGTATCTAAATGCTGGATCTGATCAGGCATTCGGTCGCACTGGTCGGCGCTACATTGATGTGTTCGAACCTGAATCTAGAATTGGTCATGAACAGAAAACAGGTAAGGTAGGAGCATCTCAATTCACTAGACAACAAGTAAACAAAGACGTCGCGCTTTTCGAACAAGGTCAGCTAAGCGAAGTTCAATGGCACGGGGATCCAAAATTTCAGGAACAGGGCTTCAAAGGAGAGGAACTGCGCGACAAGCAATTTACAAAACCAATGCAACGCTTCCTAACTGACAACAATTTTATATGGTCAAACACTAACAACGCATTTATCCTTTGTTAAGGAGCAATAGGAACTAACATGAATTTCCAATTAGACAGCTTTCTTCAAGAATACGAATTGTTTCCTACGTACGGCGAGAATAAAAATCTCAATGAATTCACCCAAAATGAACTAGCCGCGTTCACCCAGAGCTTTATTGATCTCGAATCCGAACGTTTCTCGATAGTCTATTCGGCACTCAATGGAGAATTACCTTTTGAAACCAGAAAGCAAAGAATTGTCACGCTAGCAGAATTGGTTGACCGTTCGCGCAATACAGATAGTAAAGATCCTTCCGCAGAGACACTTAGCTTATGCTACGACTTCGCCTGCGCCGTTCGCTCCTTCCTTCATGGAATCGACCCCGAAATAGAATGGCGATATCAACTCAGAAGTCCACGTGCACTTTCATATGCCAAACCTGTACTGGCTCGAAAAAAATTTAGCGGATCTGGCTTCATAGATGCTCGTGTAACAGCCTATGGCACAGCAAACAACGCCATTAAACACCATCAAAACATTAAAGAAAAAGTACTTGACACGTTAAAGAGACAGATCCAATCACAATTCGGCATCGATGTTGATTTTGACGAATAGTCAATCGTCGACGGATAAATAAAGCCAAAAGGATTTCTTGATTTAATGCCTAGAATAAGGCCTGGGCAACCAGAACAATCAATAAACTTTCCAAATCGAACGCAAAGGTTTACCGCTCTAATTACTAATTCACGTCGACGCATTGCATCTTCAATACATCAATCAATAGACCCAAAAGGGCGAAAAATCAAGGACAAAACTTAATTGGGCAGAATTCAAGAGAGGGTGATCTGATCCTAGAAAATTCTAAATAGCTATAAATAGTTCAAATTGAGAATGTATAGCATTAACTAACCTGTAAACAAACGAACCCCTGAATCAATACCGAGGACAAGCACGTCACTCGAGCATCACCGTAACCACCCCAAAAACTCTGAAAGCAAGCCCGCTTCAATGAAGCGCCCCCAAATGTGAAGATGCACTAGATGAGGGATGCGCTGGGCGTCGAACACAAATATATAGTTAGCACCCCACGCCCACCACCACTACTACGCCACCGGTGAACAACCCGTCGGCTTTAGCTCCTCCGATGAACCAAACACCGGCTACCGCTACACCTACGATGGTCTCGGCCGACGTGTCGCCAAAGACACGATCAACACCACCACCGGAGAAGTTATCCACCGTGACGTGTTCACCCACACCGGCAACCAACTCGCAGCCGTCACCACCACCGTGGATACCACCGATCCAGCACGTGTGGGTGAAGGCTACGTGTGGACTACTGACCCGGCCACTGGTGAGACACACGGCCAGATCGCACTAACCAATGGCACCGGTGACGCCAACGACACTCCGGCGAACCCTGCCGCCACCTGGTCCCAGTCCCGGGTTGATGCGACGTTCTACGCCCTAGTGTGCGACCTGGCCGGAGCACCTCAGGAACTGATCAACACCACCACCGGTACCGTCGAGGGACACACCACCCAAACCCTCTATGGCAAGCGTACGTGGTCCGGTCGGTGTACCAGCCCGTTGTTGTTTGCTGGTCAGTACGAGGATGTGGAATCCGGGTGGGCGTACAACCGCTTCCGCTATTACAACCCCACCCTGGGTGCCTACAACGCCCAAGACCCACTCGGACTCGCCCCACGACTCGCCTCGGCACAAGGGTATGTCGACCACGCAGCGTTCTGGATTGATTTCCTAGGCTTAGAGTCGTGCCCAGAATTTGTCGAGGGAATTCCCGTCAAACGCTATGGTTCCACGCCAGTCGGCGGGCATCATATTCCGGCGAAGGCCAACTACAATAATGCTCCATTGGCACGACAACATTCGCTGGATGCTCCTGCAGTCCCAATTAATGAACTTAAGAATTCAAACAATCCCGCAACCGGATCTGCGCTTCACAAAGAGATCACTGCAGCACAACGACGCGGATATGATGATTTTGCCAAGAAGTTCGATCCTGACGTCGATACCTATACTTGGAACGACGTGAGAGCCATCGAGGTAGAGGCACACACCTCGGTCGGATTCAGCCAATCTGAAGCGGAAGCACTAACCGATTATGGTATCGAGAAGCTCAAGCAACAAGGCTTGTCTCAACCTACAAATATCCCGTGGAACCCTGGAGTGTTATAAGAGTGTTAATGCAGCCCACCAACGAACAGCTGACGCAATTTCAATCGGACCTCGAAGACGTCGTCACGCCAACCATTGAACAGCTTCACACGCGAATCCAGGAAACAGGGCCCCTGTCATCTGATGACGCAGCCAGATTCGTTGCAGATATCACTGCGCTGACAATATTCGAGCTGGCCGAGCGACTTGACGGAAACGCTGACAAAACCGGCGCCCTCAGCTACAGGTTCGCTGCAGTAGAAGGGGAAGAAGTGCGCCTGCCTGCCGAAGTGCTCAGCGCCATCACCGGATGGCTTTCCGCTCCAAAGGATCGAAACCCCCTCGCCGGGAAGACCAGCCACCCGTACCCCTTCGACTTTTACGGAGCGAAAGACTATGCATAGCGATTCCGCACTGCTGCTCATCGGACGACTGTATGCGAAAGTTTACGACCAATCCATGGACTCGGATGCCGCCGAGCACCTCCACCATCTGCTGAGCAATATTCATGACACCACCGCCATCGATGAGGCCATCTACGCCTACCAAGGCGAAATACTCGGCATCCTGCTGGATTCAGTGAATCAGTCCGACTCGCTCGAGTTGTACACGGCGAGTACGTCGCAGCGCGAGTCTCTCAACTTGGCCATCACCGCCCTCGAAGATACACCTCAGTCTATGGCGGCACTCGAGGCAATTGCGCAGTTGGCGCAAGTTGAACCACCAGCTCCCGGCCAAGCCAGAATCGACATCCCCACGGAGAACCTCTCGAACGACGCCCGAAAGCTTTCAGAGCTCGGCCTCCACCAGGGCATCGCCATTTCAGTCCCGCATTTGGGCATTCCGATCTTGGAAGGCGACGAAACCACTGACATCTCCACCTCGTCTACCTTATTGGGCGACCAACGTTACGCCTCTGCCAAAGCCGTACCCAAGTGGCTGACTCACTTGTCGGAAACTCCGTCCGCTGGCTTCGTTACGTACCAGAATTCGCACGGCGAGACCCTCCAGGTCAAGTTCAATGCCAAGGGAAACTACTTCCCGCTTCTTCTCACGAACCACAACGGAAACCGCCACCTCGACAAACTACCGTCCGCGAAACAAGCCGAAAAGCACATCGTGGCCTGGCTCGACAATTCACAATCACCGATCACCTAACTGCCACTCAAAAGCGGTTTGGTTCTGTTTACTTTGGAGATAGAAGCAGCATTCTGGGTCGACGCGCTCGGGCTGATGGCCCACCGCCGCATTGGAAGCTGGACCTCACACGATATCCTCGGAAAGAAAGTCCTCAAAAGTGATTCAGGCTATCTGTTCGACCCAAACCACGTTCACAGAGGTGAAGCTAACGTGGAACGAATGACCAGAGGTCAGCTCCAAAGGGACATGATGGTAACTCTATTCACATCTTCAACGGGTTAAAATCTAGTGAATCTTCAAAGGACGTAACTCCGGTGGATCGTAATACGTTCAACTCTTGGAAAAGACAGTATTAGCAAGAAAGGGCGTTAGACTTCCTATGATTAATCTGAGTGATTTCGCAAACTTCGCCGATAGCTATGTATTTGGTGAAGGCAGCACTCTACGAGAGGTTCAGGAAGGCTTTGCATCTAGCCCTGAATGGTTGCCGAAAGACTTCAAACAGCTATTCACCCAATGCGATCGATGGACCCTAGTCGGAGTCGAAATGTTTTCACCCCTAGCCGTCCCCTACTCCCCAGATCAACGAGCAATTATACTCAACGCCGAATTCCACGAAGACTACCCAGGTCACGAGGAACTATTTGCCGTGGGAGAAATGGGAGACGACAGCTACCTTGTCCTCCAACACCTCGACAATGAAATTGTGTGCGGCTATTTCCATACTGGTGACGAAGAATGGTTCGGAAATAAATATCCGAGCCTAACTGAGTGGGCATACTCCTGCCTCGAAGCCAACGGAGAGCCAAGTGCCTAAGGCCCGGCAGAAGCTCCAAGGAATCCAACACAACCAATCATTTGATGATGACTCAATCCAGGGGATGTTCTTTGAGGCTGTAACTCTTGAACAATGCTCATTGGTTCGCACCGAGTTCAACCATTGTTCTGGATCATATCTTTCGTTCAAGGATTGCACCATTTGGGACCCGAGCTTTCGGTTTTGTGGTGATTGGGACCACATCAGCCTCATCAACACCACTGTCGAGAAGGTCGAAGAGCCACTGGATGTCTCAGTGTTTTCCAGAATCGAGGGCAGCACACTTCGCGACGTCATAATCAGCGGGAAGCAACAACAAGACCACGCACCACTTGTACTTATAAACAGCACTATCTCAGGAAGATTAGCTAATTTCGCGATCGCAGAGAACCAATCACAGAATCAACTTCTTGGATGTGACCTCCGCGACTGCGCTGTCTACAACGTCCGTTTCCTAGGCATCCCAGTAGACCGGTGCCAGCTACCCAACAGCGTTCATTCCCTCGTCCTCAACAATTGGTCAGACCTAGCAGACGAGGTCTTTTCTAAAGCAATGTTCACCTTCAAGAGCTCAGCTTCAACCAAGGCAGAGAAGACCGCTGCGTCGATAGTCATGGACGAGATCCAACTAGATGCTGGTACGTTTCACTCAGCACATGGGATACAAAGACTTGGCGCAGAGAAACTCATCTAACTCGCGATAGAGGAGCCAGATTGGTCAGTGAACTGCTCGACACCACGGTGCCGGACGAGATTGCGAATGCAATTCGTGCAATTTACGCACCTTGGCTCTAAAACCCACTGAAGTATTTTCTAGAGCGGTGTATTTGAGGGCCACAATCAGCTTCGTCGCAGTACGCATCAGTGCAACCACCGCGGAAGCCTTTCGAATCAATTCTTAGCCATTTGCGAAAAGTATTCACCTAACGATATACGTCGGCTTTACCAAACACCCTCGACTGCGAGTCATGCAGCATGCGTTGAGTCACCCGCTCACTCGACCCCGAGACCAAATGACAGTACTAAATAAAGACATGGCTCTAGGAAAATAAGAGGCAAGAGGAGTCGAGCAACAGCTTTTGGCAAGGACTGGGTAGACCAATTCGCTAGCGAGGTACGTTAAGAACATGGCGCTAAAACTAGTATTCGACGCTCCCAAAGGCAGCCGCCCGAAGGCAGGACAGCTCTACCTGATGAAAACCACCCTCGGATACATCCCTGTTGGTGTCACCTCCACCGAAGCATTCTTCGGCGCAGCCGTGATGATTCATCCCTACCGAGCGATCGTATCTGACCCCAAAGACACCACCTGGTACCCACTCGTCGAAAAGAACGAACTACTAATTCCACCCCTTCAAATTGTCAAAAGAGACTTCAAAAAAGGCGGCGACTTCCACCCAGTAAAGGACAAGAATGCACCAAAGCCTGTCCCATTTGACAAATATTTTGAGTACGGAGGGGCATTAACCTGGAACCCCAGTGAACTTGCCTTTGCACCTACCTCTGAATCAATTCCTGCGAGTCGCCTAGCATCCTTTATCCCTGAACAAGACCGTCGCATTGAATACACACTTCACAATACAAACCCACCCCAAGGTGGCATCGTCGATGAAGCACCGGAGGGCACTTACTTTATGCCAGCGGGCCTCCTCATGGATCTTCACATCGAGTTCGCCCTTGAAGACGCACTCGCCTACTACGGACTAATCGATACCCCGCGCCCC
>NZ_JAKMUV010000018.1:0-28559 GCF_027570165.1 Corynebacterium macclintockiae | reverse complement strand
GGGGTTCAACGCATTCACCGAAGCCTGGCAGAAGTACGACGAAAACTACCGGGCAAGAAAAGATCAGCTCCTGGCTGCCGGCGTGAACGCCAGCAGCGTGAACAAGCTGATCAAAAAAGAGGCCGAAACCAACCCAGCACTAAAAAACCGCACCGTTTTTCATTTGAGACAGATGTTTTAACTCCCGAAATCCGGCGTCACCGGGAGGCAGCAAAACTGCTGTGGCAACGAGACCACGGGAAACGATGGTCACCTCAACACCAAGAACGGCTTGATGCTGTCTGGAGTCCCGATACCAAGGGCGCCCGCCCCTTTCTCCATCTCGTCAACCGTCGCTGCCCCGTCAGTGGAATCAAAAACGCAGCCGAGGCCATGACAAACTACTACGCCAGTAAAACTGGTCGAAGAAAAGGCCGGGCTATGGGAAAACCCCAGCGCAAGACCCACCGATCTCGGAAATCAGTCACCATTCACCCAGACAGCAGAATGGGGCCAAAAGGCTGCCCTCCACCCCGAGGGCAGCCCCAGATCACCGGGTACAAGCATCTATACCTGGCCAATCTTTTCTCGCATGCCTCCAAGCCGGATAAAAAAGACCGGATATTGCGCGTACGCGTCCATGGCTCCACCAGACGGTTGGTCAAAGCTCTGCAGAACCACCCTGACGCCAAAATCAGCAATTTTACGATCTCCCAAAAAGGCGGCTACTGGTACGTCGCTGTGATGGTTAAGTCAGCTCAACGCCAACCATCGCTAACCCGACGGCAAAAACAAGCAGACACCCTGGGCATCGATATCGGCATCCACAACTACCTATCGCTCTCGGATGGCTCCACAGTCATCCAGCTTCCACCACTGCTCCAGCGCAACATCAAACGATCGAAAAACCTACGTAAAAAGCTGGCCCGGAGCCAAAAGGGATCCAACCGCCGTCGAAAGCTCATCGCCACGATCAAACGCGTCGACCACGAGCTGAAGTTGCAGCGCGATGGGTTTGTTCATCAGATCACCGCCGAACTGGCCCGCAACTATGCCCTGATCGGCATCGAAGACCTCAATGTTAAAGGCATGACTCGTTCAGCCAGGGGAACCGTAGACGCACCGGGAACAAACGTGAGGGCGAAATCATCCCTCAACCGCCGAATGCTTGAGGGGATCCCTGGCGAGTTTCGTCGCCAGCTGGAGTACAAAACCAAGCGCACCGGCGCTGCTCTAGAGGTCATCGACCGGTTTTACCCATCCTCCAAAACCTGCTCGAGGTGTGGTTGGAAAAACGAGAATCTTTCCCTGAGTAACCGTCAATTCACATGTCTAGAATGCGGCCTATCACTCGACCGGGACCACAACGCCGCATTGAACATCGCAGCTGAGGCCGAAAGGAAACACCTGAAAGACACTAAGTCACCCAAACCCAGCCACGACTAACCAGACCCAAAACGTAGCGGCAACGGGGCTTCTTCCCCTCTTAACCCCGAGCTGGGACCCCACCCTCGCGGTCGCTACAGCCCCACAAGATGGGGCCAACGAGTCGAGAATCCTATACCAACCCCTGCACGTTCTTGGCTGCGGTGATGTGCTCTGCCCATGGTCTGTCCTGGCAGACCCGGGCAAGGTTTCCGACGCTAACCTACGAGCACAGCCTCATCACCCGCGATAGTTACCCCCATACCTTGGGCGACGGTCTGTCGTCCCGCACTTCGGGAAGTCTGGAGTTAGCGACTATCCACTCCGCCGCAGAGGGATCAATCCAGGTAGACAGCTTCTCTATAGCCTGCTGCGCTCGATCGAGGTTATCGTTTTCGTCCTGCAGGTCCTTTTTGATAATCGGCTCATGATGGGCGCACCGGTTACGCAGGTTGTAGACCACACCAACTTCACTTCTGAACTCGTCAAGGCTGGGAACAAGGACATCAGGCTTGCTTCCGCCAGTGGCAGGTGCCTGTGTGCCGACCAAATCTTTACGAACCAGCGGCCAGAGAGTAGAGGCGTAGGTTTTGGTGAACAGGTAGGCCCAGAAATCGAAGCTGAGTTCAGCGATAACCCGCCCCGGCGGTGGGGCTTGCTCTCTTCGTGTGCAGGCACGGCGTTCTGCTTTTTTAATGGCTCTCTCGGCCGGTTTTTCGAAGGGGATGGCCGGGTGGGTGTACCACCTGGGTCCGTAGCGCGGAGCGACGGCGGCGTCTACGCAGTTTCGTAGCAGCACCTCGACATGTTGGAGGTCCTCCAGGAAGGCCTTGGTGACGCGCGTGTTCCAGAGGTAGAGGGATTCAGGATCTGGGTGGTGGGCATAGGTGCTCATCCGCGCAGGTGAGAACCACTTGTCAAGATTGATCGTCAGATTTTCGTTGGAATTCATGGGGACAAATGTTACGATTTTCTATGAAAGCCCCGGAGCGATCCCTGCGTTTTAGATGCATATCACCGGGGTTACTGATTTTTTGGGGGAGGCTCGGGCGCATAACGGCAGGCCAATGCGGGTTAAGTAAAGAAAAGTGTGTCTTTTCCGGGCGTGTTGCGGTTATTTGATCCAGCCTTTTTGGATGCCGAGGTTGTGTTGGTAGCTGGTGTCGATGGCGGTGTCGTATTCTGCTGGTGCACCGATGTCATTGGTAGTGGCTGTGGTGTTGTGGGTGATCAGGTCTGTTGCTGTGGAAAGTGCGTCTTGACCCCATCGTTGGTCCCTGGCGATCTTGACCGGATCGTCAGGGACTTCTGTATGTAGATACAGCCACCAATCCATCACTGTGCGTTGATGCGGTAGTGATAGTCCGCTGAGGTTACCCTCGTTTAGTGGACACCCTATTTGTGCGGATCTTGTGTCCGTAGGAGAGGATGTTCATTGTGAGTCAACAGCGCAAGAAGTACACGCCGGAGTACCGGCGTGAAGCCGCGAACCTTGTAATCGAGTCAGAGCGCCCGATCGCTCATGTGGCTAAGGAGATTGGCGTCTCCGCCGGGCTTTTAGGCCGGTGGGTCAAACTCGAGCGTGAACGCCGAGGGGCCTCGGATGGGATGAGTGAGGCGGATCTTCGTGCTGAGAATGCTCGTCTGCGCCGTGAGTTGGCGGAAGCCAAGATGGATAATGAGTTTTTGTCAAAAGCGACAGCCTTCTTCGCCGCGAAGCAACGCGAGCAGAAAAGTTCGAATTGATGCAGCAGGAGAAGGCAAACTACAGCATCAAACGCATGGCACGGCTATTAAAAGTGTCTCGGTCTGGATACTACAAATGGGCTGATACGCAGCAGAAGCGACTATCTGGCGAAAATGATCGTGCTGCATTTTACGATGGCGTTGACCGAAAGATTCATCAGATTTGGAAAGACTCCGATGAGGTTTATGGTGCTCCGCGGATCACCGCAGAACTTACCGAGCGCTACCAGATCACCCTGAATCGCAAGACTGTGGCTAAGCGGATGCGCATGATGGGCATTGAAGGGATTTCACCGCGTGCCTTTGTCCCGGTGACAACGATTCAATCCAAGCGTAAGTCAGCTCTTCCTGACCTGGTCAAGCGCATGTTTGATACTGGTGAGCTCAACCGAGTGTGGATGTCGGATATTACCTACCTACGCACCAGCGAGGGATGGTTGTACTTGTGTGCGGTCCGCGACGGCCATTCCCGCAGGGTGCTGGGCTGGGCGATGGATAGCGTTCAAGATACATGCCTGGTCGAACGGGCCCTGCGGATGGCATATACACTGCGCGGTGACGTTCCTGATGGGCTGGTGTTCCACGCTGACCGCGGAACGCAATTTACCAGCGAGAAGCTCTGGGAAGTCTGCCATAACCTGGGCATTGCTCAGTCTGTGGGGCGTACTGGTGTGTGCTTTGATAACGCGATGGCTGAGTCGTTCTGGTCGACGCTTAAAACCGAGTTCTACGACCGTAAGCGTTGGCCTACCCGCGATGCTGCGCGCAAGGCCGTTGCCTACTGGATGGAAGTCGTTTACAACCGTCGGCGCCGGCACTCTGCACTAGGAATGGTCAGCCCCGTCGACTTCGAAAACCACATTGGTCTAACCACCAGTAGAAAAGAAATAGCTGCCTAAACACTAGGTAGCCCCACTACGTGTCCACGATTTGCGGGCAACCCCACCGCGGTGTCTGCGGGCTAGTTCTTTTATGGGGGCGTTGATGCCACCTTCGAGGCTGTTTGTTGTTGCTGCAAGGTTGTCGGGGTCGATGGTTGTTGGTGGGGGTTGCAGGTAGGTAAACAGCAGGTCTCTGCGGTGCAGAGATAGCAATGATTGATAGGCCGCTCGGACGCGTTGGTGGGTGTAGACCTTGGTGTAGGCGCCGGTAGCAGGGTCTTTGATGGTGGTTTTCTCGTTCATCCATTCCCGGTAGGTGTGGTCGAATTCGTGCAGGTGGGCGACCCATGTGGATGCTTGGTCAAGGTCGGTGATGCGAGTGAGTTTCAGGGCTAGGCGGTAGAGGGTTTTGCCGGCATCGGTGCGGGGGTTGCTGGTGGTGTGGCGGCGGACTGTTCGTTGGGCGTGGACGAGGCAGCGTTGGATGCGTGTTGTTGGCCAGCAGTGGTGGATGGCTGATTGGGCACCTTGTCCGCCGTCTGTGACTGCGATTAGTGGTGCGGCAATGGGGCGTAGGAGTTCGGTGTAGGCGGCGGTGGTTTCGTGTCTGGCCCAGGTCCAGTTGATGACGTGGGTTTTACTGGCTGCGATCAGGAGGCATCCGGACTTTAGATAGGTCGCGTCGAGGAAGATTTGGTCATGGATGCGGAATGAGTCGATGGTGGGTGTGGGGATGATCCACCAGCACCATCGGAATCGGTGGTGCATGGTTTGCCTGGTTACGCCATGGTGTGCGGCGAAGGTGGTTAGAGATTGGGTGCCGGTGGCCCATTGGATGAACAAAGCCATGGTGGCGGTATTTTTGTTGTGGGTTTGGGTGTTGCGGGTAAAGGAGTGTCCGCAGTGGGTGCAGCGCCAACGGGTGGTTGATTTGCTGGTGGTGCCGTTTTTCTTTGTGTTGTTGCCGCATAGTGGGCAGCTGGGGCGGTTGGTGGTCATCCTTTAATCCAACCGGTGTGCGGTTAGCACAAATGTGGCCGGAGGTGCGGGATGGTGTGGGTAATAGCTTTCGGGGAGCTATTCTTTGGTGATTTGTGGTGTGTGGTCTGGGGTTATGGTGGCATGCGGACACACTTTTCTTTACTTAACCCTCAAAAGCTGCATATTAGGTTATGCTAAGTTAATTCACGCTTGCTGCACTTGTGCCACCACTTTGGCCAACGCAGCCCATAAACCCGTTATTTCCGCATCATGAGACAAGGAGCGCGTGTTGTCTAGCAACCCGTTTGATGACGAACAGGGCAGCTTCTTCGCCCTTATCAACGACGAGGGACAGTACTCGTTGTGGCCTACGTTCGCCGCCGTGCCAGACGGATGGACCGTGGCTCTGGGAGACCCTTCCCGTGGCGTAGACGGCGGGGTATCGCGGGACGAGGCGATGGAGTTCATCGACCGCGAGTGGACCACCTTGCAACCGGCAGGAAAGTCTCACGCTTAAGTGAGTGCCGTACTTCCCACTGCTTTGCCTGGTGAGTCCGCTGCGGAGATTGGCCGCCTGCTCCGTCGCACCGCAACTCCAGCAATTAGTGCGGTGCTGTTCACTTTCGCCGGTGCCTTGCTCTCTCTGGTGCCCATTTATCTGCTGGCCAGCGTCATCGATGCGGTAGCCGCCGGTGACGGCAAGTCTGGCGTGCTGAAGGTGATTGTGTGGGCTGCCGTGGCGTGTGTTGGTACTGCCGTTGTCGCTGGCCTTGCGGAGGCGCTGACGGGTGTGACGATTGCCCAGGTAGTTGCGAAGTTGCGTGAGCGCGCCGTCGCCGCGGTGCTGAATCTGCCTTCCACCACGGTGGAGTCCCTGGGCCGGGGAGAGGTGCTGGGCCGAGTTGGTGCGGATGTCGCCGCGCTGGTGAGCAGTGCCCGCAAGTCGGTTCCATCGACCCTCAGCGCGCTGGTGATGGTCGTGGTGGCCAGCGCTGGAATAGCGGGGTTGGATTGGCGCCTCGCGTTGGCGGGGCTGTGCGGGATTCCGTTCTATGCGCTGGGGTTGCGATGGTATCTTCCTCGTTCTGCCCCTTTGTATCGACGCCAACGCGAATTAGAAGCCGGTGTCATCGGTTCCTTGCAAGGTTCTATGGAGGGCATTCGTTCGGTTCGTTCGCATCGGCTGGTGGATAGCCGCCAAGGTCTCACCAGGCGCTACGCGCAGGCTTCGCGGGACGAATCAATCGCTGCGTTTCGTGTGTTTTCCGGGCTGGTGGCGCGGGAGAACTTCGCGGAGTTCATGGGGTTGTCAGCCCTGTCTGTCGTAGGCTGGTTGCTCTTCCGCGAAGATGCGGTGACGGTGGGCGAGATCTCGGCAGCGTTGATTCTGTTCCACCGTCAGTTCGTGCCGATCGGCACGATTCTGTTCACCTTTGATGAACTGCAGCGCAGCGGGGCGGCCTTGGGGCGCATCGTGGGACTCATTCGCTCCGCGGGTGCGGATACGCCACAGCCGATTGATGACTACTCCTCGCATCGGCAGAGTCCAGCTGTAGAGGTCAAGGGCCTGAATTATCGGTACGAGGATGGCCCAGAGATCTTGCATGACTTGGCGTTCCACATCCCTGCGGGGTGCACGGTATGCGTGGTCGGCGGATCGGGAGCTGGCAAGTCCACGGTTGCGGAAATTGTCTCTGGAACCCTCGAGATGGCAGAGCCGGGTGTGATCACCGTTGGGGGGTGCGACGTGGTGGGAATGAGTGCGCAAGAAAGAAGCTCGATCTTTTGCGTTGCCTCCCAGGAAAACTACGTCTTCGCGATGAGTTTGCGCGATAATCTCCTGCTGGCAGCCGAAGGTGCCAGCGACGCAGAAATATGGGATGCGCTGCGCCGAACCGGTGCGGAAGATTGGTGCACATCCTTGTCCCATGGCGACAAGCAGGGCTTAGACACAATGCTGGGCGAAGGGGGCCTGCACGTAGATGCGGTGGCGGCACAGCGTCTGGCGCTGGCCAGGGTGGCATTGTCTCGGGCTGGCGTCGTCATTCTTGACGAATCAACGGCCGAAGATGACGGTGACCTCGAGGAAACACAGCAATCACACGAGGCCTTTTCGATGTCCTTGGAGGACGCTGCCCGCGCGGCGATCCGCGGACGGACGGCGATGGTGATTGCGCACCGGCTCAGCCAAGCAACCTCCGCCGATAGCGTGGTGGTGATGGAGCGCGGGCGCGTGGTGGAAACAGGTACGCACGAGGAGCTGGCAGCAAGAAACGGAACATATGCCGATATGTGGACCGCCTGGAATGAGCAGGGGAGGCAGGCGCGTGTCTGACAACAAGGTGGTGACGCTGCGCGGGCTGGTCAGAAAAAATTCTCGCGCGATGGCTCTGAGTGGCTTGTTGCTGAGCATCTACCACGTGGCAGAAGCCATGATTGCGGTGTTACTGGGATGGTTGGCGCACAGTCTTATCGCTAGCGAGAATGTGTGGCACCTGGTGGGTGGAATCGCAGCCTTAGGCGCTACGCTGGCGACGGTGTCTGTGAGCTGGCAGACAGGGTTCCGGATACTGCAGGCTACGTCGGCTCGGAACGTATGTGAATTGCGGGCAGGCATCACCTCGCAGGTGGTGAGCCATGGTGGGCATTCCGACGATGCGGACAGTCTGCCTCGCCAGGAATTGCCCACGGTGGTGGGTGAAGACGTGGTGCAGGCGGTAGACATCATCGAAGTGGTCCCGGTGGGGATCAGTGCGCTGGTGGGAGCCATTTTCTGCACGATTGTTCTGGCGCTGATTGATCTGCCACTGGGAGTGGTGGTGTTGGTGCTCAGCGCGGTGGTGTTGATAGTCCTGCACCGGCTGTCTCAGATCATTGAACGCCGCGCGGAGCGGCAACAAACTCTGCTCGCGCGAGTGACCGCGCGCATGACCGACATTCTGCAGGGGCTGCCGGTGATCTCGGGAGTGGCTGGCGCGCATCCGGCCTACCGTGGATATGCGCGTAAATCTGAAGAGGCGTGTGCGGATGCTCGGAAGCTCGCGTGGGTCAGCGGAGGTTATGAAGCCGTGGCGATGGGCAGCAATGTGCTGTTGCTGAGTGCGGTGGGCCTGTACGCGGGCTATCGAACCATTTCCGGCGATGTGACGTTGGGGGAGTTGGTCACCGTGGTGGCGCTGTCACAATTTATCGCGGAGCCGATGCGGCAGTGCAGCAGAATGCCGCGCTTCATTGGATTGGCGAGGGCTTCCGTTCGGAGGCTGCAGCGCGTGGCGGAAGCTCAGCGGCTGCGTGAGGGGCAGGGCGTGCCATCTGCTCAGATTGGCACGCCTGCCATTTCCATGCGCGGTGGAGACGGTGAGGCCGAAGGAGACGGCGAGGTCGAGGGATCAGAGCAGGCTTCCGTGGCGTTCGCAGAGGGGCGACTGACGGTGGTGCACTGTTCAGCCGCATGGGCAGATGCTCTGGTGGATGCGTTGGTCGCGGGGGAGTCGATGGAGCTTGGCTCCCTGACTAGGCCACAAACTCAACAACTGTGGATCCGGGGGCGCGATATTTGCGAGATCTCGGTAGACGATGTGCGTTCCGCTGTGCTTGCCGAGCCTCGGAAGCCGGCATTGTTTGGGGACACAGTGGGGCAGGCGGTGCTGCGGAGCTCTGGAGAGGGCAGGGCGGAGGATGCAGTAGACATTCTTAACGCCTTAGGGCTCGATGAACTGGCGCCGGGGGCGGCTCATTCAG
Source organism: Corynebacterium macclintockiae (assembly GCF_027570165.1). Taxonomy (NCBI): domain Bacteria; kingdom Bacillati; phylum Actinomycetota; class Actinomycetes; order Mycobacteriales; family Corynebacteriaceae; genus Corynebacterium; species Corynebacterium macclintockiae. Next base: position 19,806 of record NZ_JAKMUV010000018.1, on the reverse strand, counting down.
CCGGGGTATTGGATCACGAGCTGACCGAAGGTGCGCGCAATCTTTCCGGTGGTCAGCGGCAGCGGCTGGGATTGGCACGAGCGCTACTGGCTGAGCCGGAGATGTTGGTGATGGTTGATCCGGTCTCGTCAGTGGATTCAATGACGGGCATGAAAGTGGCGCGTGCGGTGAGAGATATTCGCCGCGGGCGTACCACGGTGGTCCTGTGTGTGGGGAGGGCCTTCCAGTCGGTAGCCGAGGACGTAGTTGATGTGAAGCCTCTAGCTGGGAGTTTGCGGACGCGGGGTGAGCAATTCCCGCTAGGGGGTTGTTGAGCAATAGAAGATAGGTTAGCCTACCCTTTGCATTGCCTACCCTAAGAAGTTGGTTGGCGCATCCTACAGAGAGGCCATAGTGACCATCATCGATCGTCAAGCTCAGACATCCGCAGAGCGCAGTACCCACGAAAATTCCGTCCGCGACATCGTCGGGATCGGCATCGGCCCCGGAAACCTCGGGCTCGCGGTAGCTATCGAAGAGCAAGCTCCAGAACTCGATGCACTCTTTGTGGAAGCCCGCCCGGAATTCAACTGGCACCCAGGCATGCTCCTCGAAGGATCCAACATGCAGATCAGCTTCCTTAAAGACCTGGTTACGGTGCGCAATCCGCAGAGCCGCTTCAGCTTCATCAACTACTTGCATCACAGCGACCGCTTGATTGATTTCATTAACCGCCAAACCTTCACCCCGGAACGCGTGGAATTCGCCGATTACCTCCGATGGATCGCGGATCACATCACCGTGGACACGCAGTACAACACCACCGTGACGTCCATCGAGACGCTTCCGGAACTGGCCGCAGACGGAGCTCGTTTTGTGGTGCACGTCCGCAGGAAGTTAGGAAGCGGTGAGTCCGAAGGGCAGCGAGCTCAGCAGTCGGAGTCCATTCGCTGCCGCAACGTGGTGGTTGCCCGCGGGCTGGAAGCCAAGATGCCTGCGTGGGCAGAGGACAGCTCCTTGGACACCTCGCGCATCTTCCACAACATCGATTTGCTCCCGCGCACCAAGAAGCTGCTGAACAGTGGGTGGGATATCCGCCGAGCTTTGGTGATCGGCGCGGGCCAGTCCGCAGCCGAGGCCATCCGGTACTTCCACGATTGCCCGCATATCGATACCGTCACGGGCAGCTTGAACAGCTACGGCTTCATCCCCGCCGATGACAGCCCCTTCGCCAATCGGGTGTTCGACCCGGAGGCCGTTGATGACTTCTTCCATGCGCCCGATGCGATCCGCAACGAGCTGTTGATCCGCCACCGGTACACCAATTACGCCTGCGTGGAATCTGAGCTCCTCGATGAGCTCCACGACCGTCAGTATCGGGAAAGCGTCACCGGGCGTCAGCGGCTCGATATTCGCCGGACCACGGAGGTGCTCGGTGCGCGTAATTGTTCCGACGGCAGCGTCGACGTGGACATTCGCCACCGAGTAACCGGAGACGTGGTGACAGAAAACTTTGACGTGGTGGTGTGCGCCACGGGCTTCCGATCTCGCGGTCTTGCGGGGATTCACGCTGATAGTCACGGCAGTGAAGAATTCACCGTCACTAGGGATTACGGCGCCGTGCTCAATGGCGAGCGCGTGCCAGGACTCTTCGTGCAGGGAGCAACTGAGGCCACGCATGGACTCGGTTCCACGTTGCTCTCCAACATCGCGACCCGCTCCGGGGAACTGGTGGAGGCCATCACGGGTCAGCAACGCACGCATCGTGCGCCGGCGGATGAAGATCTCCGCTCCGAGCAACATCGGGATTCTTCGCACCTGATCGCAGGCTGATTTTCCCGAGCCGTGCTCCGCTTGAGGTTGGCTGACACCTAGCCCGACGTCCGCCATCCGCGTCTGATTCCCTGTTTCCCCATCAACCGAAAGGCTCTTTGTGCCCACCCGATCGTCTGCTCACACTCCGTTTTCCTCTGGCGATACGCTTGCTTCTCGAGATGGCGGCGCCGTCATCGGTCATGGCCGCAGTGAACAGGATCGGATCGCCCAGCAGCGCATATGGAATGACACGGATCAGGATCGCGATCGCCCGGACCTGATTAGCCTGCTCCTGCAGCATGCGCAGGAGACCCCGGATGCGCTCGCAGTGGTGGATGACCGGCACAGACTGACCTATGCGCAGCTCGTCGCCCATGCAACTGCTGTAGCGCGAAATTTGCGGGAACACGGTATTGACGCTGGTCAGAGTGTGGGAATCTCCCTGCCGCGCAGCGCGGAGATGGTGGTGGGTATCGTCGCCACGTTGCTCGCCGGTGGCAGTTTTGTCCCGCTAGACCCCTCGTGGCCGCAGGCGCGCCGGGAATCCGTCACCCACGATGCCAGCCTGAGCTTCGTACTCACGCCGGACAACTGCGCGCTCACCGAAGACGCGCTATTCGACCTCGATGCCACCCGCGAGCTGTTCACCCCGCCGTCCACGGACAGCGTTGCGTACGTCATCTTTACCTCTGGCAGCACCGGCCGCCCAAAGGGCGCAATGATCCGCCACGGTGCGATCGTGGAGCGCTTGCTCTGGCAGCGCGATCAGATCCTGTTCTTCGGCCGCGATGATGCCTCCCTGTTCAAGGCACCGCTGGCCTTTGATATCTCCATCAATGAGATCTTCCTGCCGCTGGTTTGCGGGGGCCGCGTGGTGGTGGCCGCGCCGGGCGTGGAGCAAGACCCCCAACGCTTGGCCCGCCTCATCCATCGCGAGGGCGTGACGTTTGCGTATCTGGTTTCGAGTGTTCTCGACGTCATGCTCAAACAGGCCGAAGGCACGAATCTATTAGACAGCTTGCGGCATGTCTGGTGTGGCGGAGAGATGCTCACCCAGGCGCTGTTCCGTCGCTTTCGCCAGCAGCTGGCCATCCCGCTGTACCACGGGTACGGGCCAGCGGAAGCTACCATCGGTGTCTCCCACGTCATCTACCGTGACGACGAGGATCGCCTCAACACGAGCATCGGTGTGGCCAATCCCAACTGTCGGCTCTATGTGCTCGATGAGCACCTGCGGGTGGTTCCAGACCAAGAAATTGGTGAACTCTATGTGGCCGGATTCCTGCTGGCCAAGGGGTATATCAATGCCCCAGGACTCACGGCCAGCCGCTTTGTTGCGGATGTGTTTGCGTCGGACGGAACCCGGATGTACCGCACGGGAGACCTGGTGCGCCGGCACAACGACGGCTCGCTGGAATTCGTGGGGCGGGCCGATAATCAGGTGAAAATCCGTGGCATGCGTCTGGAGTTGGAGGACGTGGAATCTGCGCTGGTGGGACACCCAGATGTGGAGGCGGCGAGCGTGATTGCTCGGGAGGGGCGACTGCTGGGCTACGTGACGGTGACTGCGGGCCTCGTGGGTGCTGCGATCCGTAGTTGGTGTGCCGAGGTACTGCCCGAATACATGGTGCCCGCGATTATCACCGTCATGGATGAGTTGCCGCGGACGGCCAACGGAAAAGTGGATCGGAAGGCACTGCCGGAACCTGATTGGAGCTCGCTCACTGATGCCCCGGCCGATGCTGAACGTGACGGGGAAACCGTTGCTCTGCTCGCGGAGGCAATGGCTGAAGCATTGGGGGTTAGCGCGGTGGGTGCGGAGACGGACTTCTTCGATATCGGTGGCGATAGCCTGCGGGCCATCACCCTGGTCTCGGCTCTGGGACGGCGCGGGGTGGAGGTGAGTGTGGGAGATATTTTCTCTGCGCGCACTCCACAGCAACTGGCTCGGTGCGCCGAAGAGCGCGGAACCTTCGTGCAGGATCCAGACGATGAACCAACCGGTGAGGTGCAGTCGCTGCCGATTCTGCGCTGGTTCGATTCCATTACTGATCACGTGGACGGCTTCATTCAGTCCGTGGAGTTTTCAGTTCCAGAAGATGTGGATGCGCAGCTGGCCGGGCGAATGGTGGCTGACGTGCTGCAGGCGCACCCTGCACTGCGGGCCCGTGTGCAGCGGAATCCCTTGCGGCTGGAACTCCCGGAGGAATCTGCCGAAGAAGCGGTGGCGATCCACCCCACCACGGACATCGCTGCGCTTTCTGAACTGCTGGATCCGGCAGTCGGAGTGGTGGTAGCGGCTGGGCTGGTGCCCGGAAGATTGCGCCTTGTGGTGCATCACCTGGTGGTCGATGGCGTGTCATGGAACATTATCGGCGAGGACCTCGCCGCGGCGTATCGCGGGGAACAGCTCGCGCCGGAGCGGACGTCCCTGCGCCGATGGACGCAGCTGCTGCAACAGGCCGTTGATACTGGCGAATTCGCGGAGGATGCCAATAGTTCCCTGCCCCCATTGCCGAGTGCAGATGAACCTCTGCGGGACCCGCAGGTGCCAGCGCTTGCTGATAGTCCCGAGAAAGCGCCCACAGTCCGTGAGGAGCGCAGCGTGGTACATGAGGCATCAGTGCAGATCACGGACGAATTACTGGGTGCGGTGCCCCACGCTTTCCGCACGGGGGCGAATTCCGTATTGCTTACGGCATTGAGCGTGGCGTTGGCGCGTTGGCGTCGAAACAAACAAACATGGACCCTGGTGGAGATGGAGGGGCACGGCCGCGAAACCCGATTCGTACCCGGGCCACAGGGCAGGGAAGCAGACCTTTCACGCACGGTGGGCTGGTTCACCTGCCTATATCCCATGCTGATCGACCCCACCCGGGCGGCAGTGCAGGAGGCCTCCACAGAGGTCGAGGGCAGCATCGCCCCGCTAGCGCTGGCACTCAACGCAGTGAAAGACCAGCTCGCGGCCATCCCCGGCAACGGCGTTCCTTACCAGGCCCACACCTGGTTGCATCAGTCCGCGAAGACCCCTCCGCAGGCACAGGTGCTGTTCAACTACTTGGGGCGCGTATCCGCAGGAGCACAAGATTTCGCTCCCGCGGGTTCCACCGGCCAACTCGGCGAGCAACGCGACCCGGACCAGCCGTTGGTCCGCGAGCTGGAGTTCAACGCGATCGCCGAAGACACCGGCGAGGGATACGTCCTGCGCACCACGATCTCCTGGGCGCGCGGCAGGATCTCCCCCGAACGGATCGACGAATTGGTCGCGCACTGGGATGTGGCATTGCGCGAGGTGGCAGCGCTTGCCGATCACGGCGTGTTGTCCGTGGGCGACGTTGCCCCCGCACCCGTGAACTCTGCGGACCTGGCACGAATCACTGCGCAGAGCTCCGCGGAGCTGCAGGACGTGCTGCCGCTGACCCCGCTGCAGCACGGCATGTACTTCCACTCGCTATTCGAGGAATCGGCCAGCTCGTATGTGGAGCAACAGGTCTTGCGGGTGGAATGCAGCGAACCGTTTGACCGGGAGCGATTCGCCCGCGCTGCGCGTAATTTGATCCGACGCCACCCCGCACTGAGCACCCGCCCTTGGGAAACTGACGGTGGCGATGTGGTTGCCGTGATTGATCCGGGGATTGCCGAGCATTTGCGGGTGGACTTTCGGGACGTGACGGTGCCTGCCGAGTTGGCTGGGCCTGGATTAGACGGGTGGCTCGTGCAGCGTACGGAAGAGATTGCCGCTGATGACCTCTCGCGGGGAATCTCCTTGCAGCCGCCCGGTGATGCCGCGCCCGAGCCGCTCATGCGATGGACCGTTGTGCTCCCGACCAGTGTCGATGGTGCGGTGTGTGGCCAGGACATCGCCGTGATCCAGACGGTGCATCACCTGATCGCCGACGGATGGTCCGTGCCCATCATGCTGCGGGATCTCCTGGAGATCTACCGGGATGACGATGCCCGAATCCCGCGCTACGACCCGGACGCCGGAATGGCCGGCAGCGTGCGATGGGTGGCGCGCAGAGACGCGGAAGCCGATATGTCCGTCTGGCGCGAGGAAATGCGCGAGGTACGCCCCACGGTGCTGTGCCCTAATCCTTCGAGTTCGCTCGAGCGCCGGGAGTTGCTGGTAGACGATCCGCGGACTGTTGGCTTGTCTGAGCGTGCTCGGGCAGCGGGTGTGGGCCTGCCGGATGTGGTGCACGCGGCGTGGGGGCTGGTCCTTCGCACCTTGGTGGGCTGCGAACCTGGGGCTGACGTGGTGTTTGCCACTTCCGTTTCCGGCCGTGACATTCCCGTTCTTGGCGTGGCCGATGCCGTGGGCATGCAGCTCAACACCATCCCGGTGGTCGCGCCGGGGCAATCTGATCCCACCCTGCCGGTGACCAGCATGCTGCACGCCATGGTCCATCACAACAATCAGGTCCGCGATGTGCAGCACGTCAGCCTGGCTGATATTGCCCGCGACCTGGGAACCAACGCCAGCGAACTGCTGGATACGTTGATGGTGGTGGAGGTGCCGCTATCTCCACAGGACGTGGGCTGCCCCGGCTCGCCACTACAGGTTGCTGACGTGCGCAACAATGGCGCGCCGCACTTTCCCCTGTCCGTCGTGGTCAACCCTTCCGCTGAGCACCCACTGCGCCTGATCTACGATCCGCAGCGAATCACCGAGGTACGTGCCGAAAGGATCGCGCAGATGCTCGCGGTGAGTGTGGATTCTTTGCTGTCTGAATCCGGTGCGGTGGCGACCGTGGGTGAGGTTGCAGAGGCGTTGGGTGCGGTATCTGGTGTGGACACGCTTCCTTCTTTGTGGCGACGCAGCTTCGAGCACTCCCGCGACCGGCCCGCCCTGACCAGCATCGGAGAAGACGGTGCTGCGGAGCATTGGACCTACGAAGAACTAGACGACGCCGCTCAGCGTATACGCGCTGTGCTGGACCGGAAGGTTGCCATCCACACCCCGAGAGTAGCCCTGCTCATGGAGCGCGATGCGTGGCAGGTTGCGGCCATTCTGGCGACCACGATGTCCGCCGGCACCTACGTTCCCGTGGATCCGTTGTCCCCGCAAGCGCGGGTGGAATTGATCCTGGAGGATTGCCAGCCCGATGCCGTGCTGGTGTCTCCCAGCGCGGAAAAAATGGTCTCTGAGCTGGTAGATTGTCCCGTCCTCGTGGTCAGTGAACAGACGATGAGCGGGGAAGCGAAGCCGCCTGCGGGCCGGTCGGCAAGCGTGGCCCGTGCCAATGACATCGCCTACGTGATCTACACCTCCGGCTCCACAGGGCGGCCGAAGGGCGTGGCCGTCACACACGCCAACGTGACCGCGATGCTGGGCAATGCTCGCAGCCACGTGGAGTTTTCGCAGGAGGACGTGTGGTCGATCAGCCACAGCTTCGCCTTTGACTTTTCGGTGTGGGAGATGTGGGCAGCGCTGAGCTCCGGCGGGCGTGCCGTGGTGATGCCGTATGCGCTGATGCGCTCGCCCGAGGATGCCGCAGAGGTGTTGCGTGCCGAAGCCATCACGGTGCTGAGCCAGACCCCAACCGCCTTTGCCGCGTTGGAGCCGCACCTCGGGCAGGACTCTGCGGTGCGCACGGTGATCTTCGGCGGCGAGGCCTTGGAGGCCCGCGCGGAGGCTGCCTACTGCAGTGCTCATCCGAATGTTCGGTTTATCAACATGTATGGCATCACGGAGACGACAGTGCACGTCACAGCACACGAATGCTCCGAGAATGCAGGGGAGGCCCGCAGCCCGATCGGCCGCCCGATGGACGGGTTGCGTACCTATGTTCTGGACGCGCAATTACAGCCGGTGCAGCCTGGAGAGACCGGCATGATGTACGTTGCCGGGCCGCAGGTCACCGCGGGTTATTGGGGGCTTGCTTCTACCACGGCCTCCCGCTTCGTGGCCGATCCTTTCGTTGGCGGCGGCGCGCGGATGTACTGCAGCAATGACATGGCAAAGGTGCTGAACAACGGTCATCTGGATTACGTGGGCCGCGCCGATAGGCAGGTGCAGCTGCGCGGTTATCGCGTGGAGCTGGGGGAGATCGAGAGCGCGCTGGAGAAGGTCAGCGGTGTGCGGGAGGCCACCGTGGTGGTCGTCGATCTGCCCGAAGGCCAGGTGCCGGGTGCGTTGTTGATTACGGATTCTCGTGCCGACGCAAAGGCGATCACCTCCCGAGCTGCCGCAGCGGCCCGAGACGCGCTCCCTGCCTACATGGTTCCGCAGCTATTCGCGGTGAGTACGCAGGTGCCGCAGACCATCAATGGCAAGCGGGATGAGCGCGCGATCCTGGACCTTCTGGGTGAGATTCCTGCTGCTCAGCAGGCTTCGGGCACCTCGGATCTGGTGGAGGCGATCTCGCAGGCAATTGCTGATGCACTTCGCTTGGACCGCGCCGAGGTGGAGCCGGACTCGGACTTCTTCCGCTTAGGTGGAGACAGTATTCTTGCCATCCGCGTTACTCACGCGCTGGCGCGCGCTGATCTCAACGTGACTCCGCGGGACTTCTTCTTGGGCCGCACGCCACGCAAGATTGCCGAGCGGGTCACGCCGCAGGCCACCCAGCAGAAAATCCAGGAAACAAGGCAGAGCCAGGAAGAAGCCCTGCCCAAGGACGGGCACCAGGAGATCTCGGGGGCTTTCCCCATCCCGGCGATGCTGCGCAGGCAGATGGAAAGAGGCATGAGCGACCGCTTTGTGCAGGCGCGCCGCTTGGATCTGGGGCCAGTCGCTGTGGAGGACTTGGAACAGGCCCTGCAGCAGGTAGCGCAGGCACATCCGATGCTTCGTACGCGCGTGGACACCAATTCTGCGTTCGCGCACTTTGTTGGTGCCGAGGGAGACGGCCCTATGGTTGTGCGGGCTTTGGACGTGGATGCATTGATCGATCACATCGATATTGCTGCTGGTCGTAGCGTGGTGCTCGGGTGTGTGGATGGGTACGTCAAGGCCGTTGCTCATCACGCGGTGATCGATAGCGCCAGTTGGATGATTCTGGAAGACGATCTGCGCGATGCGCTCGCAGGGCGCAGGATTCTCTCCGGGCAGGCGAGCTACAAGGATCTTTGCCTGCAAGAACTGCACGATGCTCACACCGCAGCAGCTCAGGATGCCCTGCACTGGAGTGAACTGGCTACGCTGCCACGGCCCGTCGAGGACTCGAACCAGTGGAGTACGGATCATGTGAGCACGCTCGAAGTGAACATTGACGGACAGACCGCGCAGGTCCTGCAGAGCGTTGCACCCGACGTGATGGGTGTGGACGTTCAGGACCTCGTGGCAGGACTGGTGACCGTCGCGGTGGCTCGAACAATGGGCACGGACGCGCGGAGCTGGGCCGTGGACGTAGAAGGCCACGGACGTCCGGCTGATCATTCCTATGGTCGAACCCTCGGATGGTTTACCACCATCGCGCCGGTGGAAATCCCGTTGGCTGATCCAGCGGATGCAGCACGTGCCGCAGCGGAAATGCGCGCGCTCCACGAGGACGGCACAGCCCCGGACCGCCGCACTTATCAGGCACTGCGATACACACACCCGCAAGGGCAGCGAACCCTGGCCCATGGGGCACAGATCCTGGTCAACTACCTCGGACGGGGAGAGACTGGCGCTGTCCTCCACGCGCCGGGCGATGCCGCCTGCCAGTGGACGGATTACCTGGTGGAGGCCGATGTGTGGTCTAGCGAGCGGGCCGTAAGCATGGAGCTGTCCGTGGTGAATGCGGTGATTTCCGCCGAGCGTTTGCGCAGCGCCATCGGCGAGGTTGCTCGCGAGTTGCAGGAGCACGTCAGCCGCGAGCAATCCTCAGGACGCCGCGCTCCGCTGAGCGTGCTGCAGCGCGGAATCTGGTTCCAGTCACAGGTGGCAGCACCGGGTGCCTACGTTGCACAGACTGCGTTGACGTTTGACCGGAGACTGGATGCCGAGGCCGTGGTGGAAGCCTTCCGGGACACAGTGACCGTGCATCCAGCCATGGGCGCGGAGTTCCACACCGATGCTTCCGGCCAACCCGTGCAGAACTTGCCGTGGAGTGGACAGGGCATTGACCTCCCCGTCGAGACCACCGAAGGGGATCTCGAGGCGATCATGCACGCTGATCGCAGCGCGGGCATCGATCTCGCATCCGTGCCGCTGGCGAAGGCAACCATCGTCACCGGCCGAAGTGACGGACAGCCTGGCGACACGCTGCTTCTTACCTACCACCTGGTTCTGGTCGATGGTTGGTCGCGTGCAGTGATGCTGCAAACCTTCCTCGAGAGGCTGACGTTGAGGTCCGGCCAGGCCCGCACGCAGGGTGCGGGAGAGTTGGTTCCTCGCGGTTGTTCTATTGCTGACGCCCTGCTCGAGTCCGTTGACACTCGCAAAGAGCAGGCAGATAGCGACTATTGGGTACATCGCCTAGAGACGTTGTCTCAGCCCACGCTCGTTGCCCCGCAGGCCGCGGATATCTCTTCAGAGCACGCTGGTAGCGAGTTGCCTCGCCAGGTGTTTGCCGAGGTCAGCGAGCAGCTGACCGGCGCACTGCAGGAAAAGATCCGGGCGCAGGCCGTGACGTTGACCTCCGTGGTCAACGCAGCCGTGGCCGTGGCCTTGGGTGCTGTCACAGGGGATTCGGATGTGGTGTTTGGTCAGTCTGTCAGTGGCCGCGATGCCTTGAGCGACCCCGCCATGTCTGATGTGGTGGGAGTGCTGCTCAACACAGTGCCAGTGCGAGTGACAGCTCGGCCCGGCCAGAGCATAGAAGAACTGGTCCAGGATGTTTATCGCCAGCGCATCGAGGATATGGACCACGATTCCGCGGACCTCGGCGCCATCCAGCGGCAGCTGGGGGTAGGCACGCTGTTCGATTCCATGGTGGTGGTGCAGAACTTCCTCGATCCGCAGGCAGCAGCGGAACTTCGGGAACGCCACGGGGTTGTGGAGGAGCGCGCGGAAGATTCCACGCACTTCCCTCTGACCTGGGGTATTCACTCCGGGGCCGAAGCTGGGCATCAAGCTGGAATTCCGCCACGACGTGGTGGACGAGTCCCTCGCACATTCCGTGCTCAAGGCCGCGACCGAAGTCCTGACCGCGTTTGTGGACACACCAGAGGTCCCGCTCGCTCAGCTGGCCCAGTTGGCGCCAGCCCGAGCGGAGGATTCTTCCCCGCAAAGCACGACGGAGCAGATGGCTTCCTGGCAGAAGGCCGAAGGCATTGACCGCACCATTGCGGATGAGCTCAAGGACACCGCCCAGCGCTTCCCAGATCGCATCGCGCTAGCGGATGACGCACAGCAGTGGACGTTCGGTGAGCTGATTGCTCGCTGTTCCGACATTGCGGAAAAGATCAAGAATTGCGGCGTGACCAGCGGCGATACTGTCGCCATTGCGGTGGAGCGCTCCGCGCATTCGGTGGTGGCTCTGCTGGGAGCCCTGTGGGCAGGGGTGCGCTACGCGCCGCTTGATCTGACGCACCCCGATGGGCGGCTCCGGGTCCTCGTGGAGGACAGCCAGCCCGCAGCCGCGCTGGTGGACTCGAGTTCTCGGGAGCGCATGGAGCGGATCGGTGCGCTTCCTTGCGTCGACGTCACCACTGCCGATTCCCACGCCACCACCCACACGCCTGCGGCGGTGCCCGGGGACGATGCCTACCTGATGTACACCTCCGGATCGACCGGCAAGCCCAAGGGCGTGGTGATCAAGCATCGCGGGCTGCACAACATGCTGGACAATCACCGGCGCAAGATCTTCGCCCCAGCTGCTGCCGATGGGCGGACGTTGCGGATCGCGCATGCCATCAGCTTCGCCTTCGATATGTCGTGGGAAGAGCTGTTTTGGCTGGTGGAAGGCCACGAGGTGCGGATCTTCTCCGAGGATTTGCGACGCGATGCTGCGGCCATGGTTGAGGCCATTCGCGCGCATCAGGTGGATGTCATCAACGTCACCCCGACCGTTGCCGAGCAGCTGCTCGCGGAGGGGATGCTGGAATCCGGCGCGCATCGCCCGCGGCTGGTGCTCTTGGGCGGCGAGGCTGTCTCGCACGGCGTGTGGGAGACCTTGCGAAAGGCCGATGACGTGCGCGGATACAACCTCTATGGACCCACCGAGTACACCATCAACGCCCTGGGTGCTGGCACGGATGAGAGCGCCACGCCCGTGATCGGAATGCCGGTGGATCGCACGGCGGCGTTCGTTTTGGACCCGTGGTTGCGCCCCGTTCCTACAGGAGCGCCGGGTGAGCTCTACCTCGCGGGCAGCGGCTTAGCGCAGGAGTATCATGGGCTCGCGGCGCGCACCGCCAGCTCCATGGTCGCCTGCCCGTGGGGCTCCCCGGGTGAGCGGATGTATCGCACGGGAGACATCGTCCGCGTGCGTGCGGATGGCATGTTCGAGTACCTCGGACGCAGCGACGATCAGGTGAAAATTCGTGGTCACCGCGTGGATCCCGGCGACGTCTCGGCCGCCGTGTCCCGCGGCGTTGATCCCCGCATCCTCCACTGCGTGACCGTTCCTGTTCGTATATCCGACGCCACACTCCTGGCCTGTCACCTCGTGGCCCCACAACTGCGCGATGCGGACCAGGGGGAGCGGCAGAGTTTCCTGACTGGCGTGCGTAATGCATTGCGCGAGGAACTGCCCAGCTACATGATCCCGGATCGATGGTCGATCGTGGATGAGTTGCCGGTGACGTCGAATGGAAAGACCGACCTTGCTGCACTGGGTGAGGGAGAAAGGATCACGGAGAAGGGCCGCGAACCGGCGAACGAAACCGAGGAGATCACGGCGGAGCTGTTTGCCGAATCGCTAGATATTGAGCCCGAGGACGTGCCGGTGGATGCTGATTACTTTGACATGGGTGGGCACTCCATGGCGGTCATCAAGCTCTGCGCACTGCTGCGTGGAGAGCTGGGAGTGGAGGTTGGCGTGCGCGAATTCTACGGTCTGCGGACAGTCGAGCGCGTGGCGGAGTTTGTGGAGGCGCGCTCGTAGATTCAGCCCAGCAATTCGGCGAGTGCCGGGATGATCCCGTGGCGCCACATCGCAGGGTCGTGGCCACCGGGCGTGCGGTGATTGGTGGTGGGAAAGCCGCGGCGTGTCAGGGCATCGGCCACTGCATCCACGTGTCGTTGCATGGGCGGCTCTTCTGCACCGCACGTCAGTACGATGCGTGCCAGACCGGAGCCACTGTGAGCCGCAGGATTTTCGAGTGAGGGGCCAGTGAGCTGTGCGGCAATGTCGCCTCCTGCGGGCCCGTCCGAGAGCGTGTCCGCGAGCTCTGCAGAACGGTCAGCGGACCACCAGACGGCAGGGGACTGGGCGATGGCTCCTTTGATTGCAGGCGTGGTTTCGGTGGAAGCCGTAAGAGCTGCGCGCAGGGCGGAGAGACCGCCGAAGCTTTGCCCCACCAGGACTATGTGGCTGCTGTTGATGATCGGCGGAAGCTCGGTGGCCAGTGCGCTGGCGAATGTTTGGGAGGTGTACTCCTCGCTGCGGTCTTTGGCTGCCGGCAGGAAGACGCGGTTGATCTGGGGGATAAGCCCTGCCGTGACTGCCCGGTCCAGTGCGCCCGTGAGGTCATGCAGATGGATCCAGTCATCGCCATCCAAAAACACCACGGTGGTATCCGCACCGCGGTCATCGAGGCGCGCGGTGCAGCGCCTGCCGAATACCTTCCGGTCGATGGACAGGCGTGCGCCGGGCAAGTCCGCGATGACTTCTGGGGAGCGAGGCGGCCAGAGTGTCTGGTCCACAGAATCGCCGCTCAATAGGCTCGCCTGTGGGCCTGCGCCGTGTGCGTTATGTGGATCGGGATATTTCAGCTCGCCGGATTGAAAGCTATAGGTCACTGCTGAGTGCGCCGGGATGCGCACATCGACGGTGGACATCGATTCGGTGAGCTCGACGTTCGAGCGGTAGGGGTCCGGGAAAACGAGGGCTTCCGCATCCGCGGGCACCGAGATTCGGTGAAGGGTGGTCACGTCCGGGGAGTCTGGCATGAAAATTGCGCCACTTTCATCATTGACTACATAGGTAAACCTAAGCTAACATCCCCTGCATGCGAGTTGCTGTTTTCGGCTATCAGTCGTGGGGACACCGGACGTTGTCTGCGGTCATCAATGCTGGTCATGAAGTAGTTTTGGTAGTTACGCACCCTGCCAGCGATCACCCTTATGAGCAAATGTGGGCAGACTCCGTTGAGGAGCTCGCCAGCGAACATGAGCTCCAGGTGTGTGTCACTGAGCGCGTGGGTCAAGACGTCATTGAGGCGTTGCGCGATGCTGCACCAGACATCATCGTGGCCAACAATTGGCGAACCTGGCTTCCTCCCGAGGTTTTCAGCCTGGCCAAGCACGGCGCATTGAATGTCCACGATGGTCTCCTGCCCGAGTACGCCGGATTTTCGCCCATCCTGTGGGCGCTGTTGAACCGGGAAACTCACGTGGGCGTCACTGTGCACGAGATGGATGAAGTGCTGGACGGCGGACCCATCGTTGCCCAGCGCGCGATCCCCGTGGGTCCGCAGGACACCACCACGGATCTCGTGGCCAAGACCATCGACCTCATCGAGCCCCTCGTGGAACGCGCATTGAGTGACGTCGCCCAAGGCACCGCCACTGCGCAACCTCAAGATCCCACCCGCGCTACGTACTTCCACAAGCGCGGCGAGCAGGAATCTCGCATAGATTTCACCCAACCTGCGGAAGATATCGCCTTGCTGGTCAGGGCGCAGTCCGACCCGTACCCCAATGCTTACTTTGAATTCCGAGGCCAGCGCGTCCGCGTGCTTTCCGCGCACGTCTCGCAGGGCCGCTTCGGCGGAACCCCCGGCCGAGTCACCATCCCTCACGAGGGAGGAATCGCGGTGGTCTGTGGATCGCCCCGTGCCAACGTGCCGGCGCCGGCGATTGTTCTGGATCGTGTTCGTCTCGACGACAACTCGGAACTGACCGCCACCGAATTCTTTGGACATAGGGCTGGATATATCCAACCAAAGGTTTGACCTTTCCCTTTTGTGTACGGGCCACGCCTCGCGCGGAAATCCGTCACCAGTAACAACGGAGAAAAATGACACTCAAGAAGATTCTCGTTAGCACCGCTGCTGTGCTGACCTTGGGCGCGGCACTGACCGCTTGCTCGACTGATGACCAGTCCGGAAATTCCGGGGACTCCCAGGCAGTCAACGCCGAGCAGGGCGCATTCCCCACCACCATCGAGCACCGCTACGGCTCCACCGAAATCAAGGAAGCCCCGCAGCGCGTGGTCTCCTTGGGCTACACGGATCAGGACGCACTGCTGGCGCTGGGAGTTACTCCTGTCTCCGTGAAGTACTGGGACGGAATGACCCCGGATGGTCAGGCTGCGGGCAACTGGTCCAATGACAAGATCGAGGGCGACACTCCTCGGATCGACAAGGACACAGAAGTCAACGCGGAAGCCATCGCCAAGGACAATCCAGACCTCATCGTGGCCGTGTACTCGGACATCGATGAAGACACGTACAAGAAGCTGTCTGAGATCGCCCCTGTCGTCGTACAAAAGGGCGAATACGAAGAACTACAGCAACCATGGGACGTGACCACGGAAGAGATCGGGCAGGCCGTGGGCAAGCCTGAAGAGGCAAAGCGCCAGGTGGAGCAGGTCAAGGAGAAGTTCGCAGAGCTCAAGGGCCGCCACCCAGAATGGGCCGAAAAGGAACTCGGCGTGGCCACTGTCTCCGACGAGAGCCTGGCTGTCTTTGCCGAGGGCGATCCGCGTAGCCGCTTCTTCACCGAGCTGGGATTCAAGATCAACCCGGCCTACGCGGGCATCACCAAGGACAAGTTCTACGGTGAGGTCTCCAAGGAAAACGCAGACCAGATCAACTCTGACGTGCTGGTGTGGGATCAACTGTCTTACTCTCCGAAGCAGAGCAAGGCTTCTGTGACCGAGGATCCGATCGTGGGCAAGCTGCCCGCCGTGAAGGACGGACACAGTGTCTACCTGGAAGGCGACCTGGAAAAGGCCTTCGGATGGCAGACCGTGCTGAGCCTGAACTACCTGCTGGACAAGATCGAGCAGCCGTTGGCAGACGCCACGAAGTAGTCTGAATCAACTGCCGAACCGCCCCGCTTGAACGTGCTGGGGCGGTTTTGCTGTTGCTGGCTAGGGGACGGGCACTCATGGGGATAACGGATGCACGCTAGGGGCGAGCTGCCTGTATTCCGGTCAGAAACCGGGGTAAGAATAGACCAGTTGTTTTCTAGAAGGGATTCCCTGTGCACTTAAGCGACCTCATGGACGCCACCACCCTGCTCTAGAACTTTGGCGGCTGGGCGCTCGGCGGCATTGCGCTGATTATCTTTATTGAATCCGGCGTGCTCTTCCCGTTCCTCCCCGGCGATTCCATGCTGGTCACCGCGGCAATCTTGCGCGATCAGCTGGGCTTGAACGTTCCGATTCTGGTGGGCGTGGCCATCGTCGCGGCGTTCTTGGGCGACCAGGTAGGTTTCTGGCTCGGCCACCGCTTTGGCCGCAAGTTGTTTAAGCCCGACGCCAAGATCCTCATAACCGAGCACCTCGAACAAGCCGAGGCTTTCTTCCTGAAGTACGGGCCGTTGGCTCTGGTACTGGGGCGCTTCATCCCGATCGTGCGTACCTACATTCCCGTGGCCGCTGGTACCGCGGAGATGCCGTACAAGAAGTTCGTGGGATGGAACGTCACGGGTGCAGTGCTGTGGATTGTCAGCATGGTCGGCATTGGCGTGCTGCTGGGGGATATCCCGGGCATTGCGGATCGCATCGACATGATCGCCATCGTCATCGTGCTGGTGTCTGTGACTCCGGTGGTGATTTCCGCGATGATCAACTGGCGGAAGTCCAAGAAGACTCCCGCCCAGGAGCTGATGGAGGACTAAGCCCTGATCGTCACTTGGGGACGATCAGCGGACCGCCGGTGACAGGATCCTCGATGACTAGCGCGTTGAGGGCAAACGCCTCGAGCAGTAGCTCTGGGGTAATGACCTCGCTGGGACGCCCGGTGGCGAGGACCTGTCCATCCTTCATCACCACGAGATTATCGCTGTAGCGTACAGCCAAGTTGAGATCGTGCAGCACCATCACCACAGTCCGATCCAGCTCTCGGCGTAGACGCTGCACCAGCTCCAAAATCTCTACCGACGTGGCCAGATCCAGGTAGGTGGTGGGCTCGTCCAGGAACAGGATGTCCGTGTTCTGCGCAAGAACCATGGAGATCCACACACGCTGCCGCTGCCCTCCGGACAGAGAATCCAGGGTGCGCTCCGCCAGCCCCATCGAGCCAGTCATTTCCAGCGCCTTGTGCACCTCGGCTTCGTCCGTGGACGACCACTGACGGATCCACGATTGGTGTGGGTGCCGACCGCGCGAGACGAGATCAGCCACGTTGAGTCCCTCCGGGGCGGTAGGGGTTTGTGGCAGCACGCTGATGGTCCGTGCGAGGTCCTTGCGCCTGATGGATGAGATATCGGCGCCGTCTAACAGCACTTCGCCCTCATTCGCCGGAAGGAGACGAGACATGGCTCGCAACAACGTGGATTTGCCGCAGCCATTGGGGCCGATGATTGTGGTGATCTGCCCGCGAGGAAAGTCCACGTCCAAGCCTTTGATGACCGTCCGGTCGCCGTAGCCCACGGCGAGGCCGCGTGCGCTCATGCTGTGCTTCTGAGTCATGTGTCCTTCTTTGTTCGCGGCACTGCTAACTTCCAGGGTGGGATCTTTTCTCATGCCGTGGTTGACCTATTCCGTTGGACCAGCAAATAAATAAGGAACGCACCGCCGATTGCCGAGGTGAGAATGCCCACCGGCAGCTCTACGGGCAGAAGAGTTTGGGTGCTGATATCTGCCAGCAGGAGTAGCGCAGCGCCGGTCAGCGCAGAGGCCAGAAGCGGTGGTGCAGAGCAGTTGCACAAGCGCAGCGCCACCTGTGGGGCCACGAAGGCGACGAACCCGATGGGGCCAGCGGCCGAGACCGCCACTGCTGCCAAAGCCACGGCAGCGGCGAGCAGAAGCACCTGCACACCCTGGACGTTTTGTCCCAAAGCCCGTGCAGTATCCGAGCCCAGCAAGGTGGCTAAAAGTTGGTGACCAATCCAGGCCAGCAGCGGTGTAAACACCAACACAACAATGGCGATGGGCCACATCTTGGACCAGTCCGCAGTGCTCAGGGAGCCAGTAAGCCAGAACTGCGCGGCCGCGGCATCGCGCAACTCCGTGCGGATCATCAGGAAGTTGATATACGAGGTCAACAGAGCAGAGATGATGATGCCGAACAGCACTAGCCGGAAGGAATCAGTCGATCTCCTCCACGCCAGAGCCCACATCACCGTTGCGGTGACAGCCGCACCAAGCACCGCGGCCAAGGGAATGCCGATGCTGCTGAGCCAGCCGAGGAAACCACCAGCGCCACCACCCAGAGTGATGACGGTGACCGCGGCCGCGGACGCGCCCGTAGTGAAGCCCAAGATATCCGGGCTGGCCAGCGCATTGCGAGTCACGGACTGAGTGAGGGCTCCGGATAATCCCAGCGCACAGCCCACCAGAATGGCCGTCAGCGCACGAGGCATGCGCCAATCCAAAACCACCAGACGCTCAATGCGGGTGCCCTGGCCGGTGAACAGCACCTCCAGCACACGAGCCGGGGACACAGGATAGTCACCCAGGCCGATGGAGACCGCCGCTAGCAAGACGATCGCCACGAGCAGCAATAGAGACACCGTCAACGCGCGAGGGCGCCAGACCACAGAAAATGAGCCCACGCGGAATGGCGGGCGCCCAGGGATAGTGGAAGAGGTAGGGCGGGCAAGGAGGGAACTCATTAAATGGCCACCACCCGGCGTCGATAAATAAGGGCGATGAAGAACGGCGCGCCCACGAACGCGAGGATGATGCCTACTTGCAACTCGCCCGGACGAGCGATCAGACGGCCCACCACGTCTGCGAACAGCATCATCACCGCACCCGTCAGGGCAGAGTAAGGGAGGATCCAGCGGTAATCAGGGCCCGTGATGGCGCGCACGAGGTGCGGGACCACCAGGCCGATGAAGGTGATGGGGCCGGCGGCAGCTGTCGCGGCACCGGCCAGCAGTGCGATCAGAGCCATGCCAATCAGGCGGGCGCGCTGGGTGTTGATGCCCAGTCCGGAGGCGATGTCATCGCCCAGATTCAGGAGGTTTAGCTGCGGTGCCGTGATGAACGCCAGCAGGAGGCCCACCAGGATAAACGGCAGCACGCCGTAGAACACGGTGAGATCCCGGCCCGCGATGGAGCCGACGGTCCAGAAGCGCATGCGATCCAGATTGGCATCGTCAGTGAGGATAAAACCGCTGATGATGGCGCTGAGGACCGCGGACAAAGCCGCGCCGCCGAGGACCAGCGTCATTGGATTGGCCTGTCCTCCTCCTATGGACGCCAAACTAAACACCAACGCAGTAGCAGCGATGGCCCCACCGAACGCCCACATGCTGGTAGCCCACACGGACGTCACACCCAGCAAGGAGAAGCTGGCAACCACGGCCAGGGACGCACCGTAGTTGATGCCGAGAATGCCCGTGTCCGCGAGAGGGTTGCGCGTGTGCCCTTGGATCAATGCACCGGAGGCGCCAAGGGCAGCACCGGCGACTAGGCCCAACAGGGTG
This sequence comes from Corynebacterium macclintockiae, assembly GCF_027570165.1. Classification (NCBI taxonomy): domain Bacteria; kingdom Bacillati; phylum Actinomycetota; class Actinomycetes; order Mycobacteriales; family Corynebacteriaceae; genus Corynebacterium; species Corynebacterium macclintockiae. Next base: position 374 of record NZ_JAKMUV010000018.1, on the reverse strand, counting down.
CGGGGAATGCGGAGCTCGACGATCACGCGCTGATCCACATTCAGCCCCTCCGCGTGGCCGAACGCCGTGCCGAGATCGCGGAACACGGCGGACACTTCTCCAAAAGGGATCTGCCGTGATCCAAACACGATGCTGGCAACGATGCTGGCGAGCAATAGGAGGAAAAGGACGCCGAGGCCGACGAGGCGACGCGGGATTTTACCTGATGGAGCGCTGGCAGAAGCGTCCGCAGTAGCGTCCGCGCGAGACCCCAGGTGTGATTGAGAAGGGGATTGCGCATGCGGGGTAGAGATAGCCATGCATCCCTCCTTGACGCGTGAAAGTCCATGATCTTAACGGGAGCAAGCTTACGTGAACAAGGTAAGCCTAATCAA
>NZ_JAKMUV010000017.1:0-33153 GCF_027570165.1 Corynebacterium macclintockiae | reverse complement strand
CTTTGAGAAGCACCTCCCGACCTGCGTGTGGCCTAGCTCTCAAAGCTGCCTTCCGAAATCTCTATTCCTCACAACGAGCAATCCGAAAACTAAGACACACATCACCCCTGCACCAATACTAAGGGCAGAAGCACCCCAAAGACTCGATATTGCCCCTCCGAGCGCACCACCGATGCCTACACCAAAATTGAAGATAGTAACGAAAAAGGACTGTGCAATGTCTGCCAAGTTAACTGCATTTCTGGCTAAGGCAGTCTGCAGAACTGTCGGTGCACCACCAAACCCCAGTCCCCAGACGATTATTCCAGAAATGAAAAAATAGTTGGGAGCTGCCGGTACCGACAAGAGCAAGAATCCTAAAAGCATCAACGCGCCTGAGATTAGACCAGTCAGGAACAATCTCTTATCTACAACGACAGCAGTAAGTAAAATACTGATCCCCGCAGAAATCCCGAAAAATAGAAGCACGACATCTACGCCAAGAGCTATTCCCACACCACTAGTTAAAGGTTGAATGTACGTGTAAACCATGTTGTGCGCTACTGTCCAGCCGAAGAGCGCTACAAGCACCCCCATCACACCAGGCATCAAAATCGATCTCTTAAGAACTTTGGTTCCTGGGCCATCTCCAACAAGTCCCGGCCGGGGAGGAACTGTAAACATAATCCATAACGCCAAAACGATGGATGCAACTGTTAGCATGCCGAGCGTCAATCTCCAACCAAAGTGTTGACCCCCTAATGCACCAAGCGGGACTCCAAAAGCTAAGGCGAAAGGCTGCCCAAAACCGATAATGGCAAGTGCGCGACCTTGGTTTTCCGAACTGACTATACTCCGAGCGTAATTTGCCACAAGGCCCCAAACGACGCCTCCAGCCATACCGGCAAGAAACCTAGCAAGAAAGGCTAACCACAAATACGAAGTAATAGCAGTGAGAGCGTTGAAAACGCCAAGCCCCATGATAGCTATAACCAAAAGACGCTTACGCGGCATTTTTCGAGTTGCTGTCATCACCGGTATTGCAGCCACCACAGATCCAGCTGCATAAGCGGTTAGAAACTGTCCTACTTTTCCCGTTGTCGTTCCAAAGGACTCACCCATATCAACCAAAACCCCCGTAGGAATGGTCTCGGTCATTATGGCCAAGAAAGCGGCAAACGCTAACCCTGTCAATTGTAGGACTGGTATATCTGCTTTCGATTTCCGATTCGACATGATTGGCAATAATCAATCTTCCTAAAATGCTCGCAGTCCGGTCTCCCTACATCCGGAGTGCAATCAACGTAGATTCTGGCTCCCTATCCTCCTCTATGCGCTTTCCAATCTTGTGCTTCCACAAAATACGTATCGAATTCATCTTCTCGACGGGCAAGCTCATCTTCAGGCGCCTTGCCACTCATTATCCCTCCCAAGATACGGAAATACTCAAACCTCTCCACACCGGGTGCGATAGTTACCAGTACATCCGCATCGCTACCCTTAGCGGCTCCAAAAGCATGAGGAACACCCGGAAGAACCAATGCGCAATCACCCGCACCTAGCTGGTAAATGTGGCCATCCTCCCAAAACTCCAGTTCCCCTTTAGTGACGTAGAAGAACTCACACGAAATCTTATGAAGATGTGGAACGGCTCCCTCACCCCCATCAAAAAGTTGAATATTTTGTACACTCACATGCCCTTTTGCATCCGAGGCATCCACCAGCAATCTTGCCTTCGGAAGGCGAGAGGAGGAAGCATCTGCCACTATTTCGGGTTCAGAAATTAACATCTTAAATCTCCATTGGTTGTTCGCTGACGAACTATATAGTTCGCTACCGAACTTCTTTTGTCAAGCGCTACACTAAGTTTCAGCAACCCGAAAGGAACAAAATGGACCCCATCTCCACAGCCATGAACAAATGGACGAGGATAAATCCCCACGTCGATGTGGATGCAATGGAAACAACCCTTCGCCTCACCCATCTGTTAAGAGCAATCAAAAACGAAGTGACGACCATCCATAAACAAGCTGAATTAGCTCCGGGCGACTTCGATGTTCTAGCAACGATCCTCCGCCAGGAAAACATCACCCCGGGACAACTTGCACACGCCCTACTTCTGTCAAAGGCCGGTATTACCGGAAGACTTAACAAGCTCAAAAAGCAAGGACTCATTGATGAAGAAATAAATCTTAGCGATAAGCGAGGAAAAACTCTGACACTAACGCCAGAAGGACACGACCGAATAATGTCCATCGTTGAAGCCCATGCCACAGCTGAGCGAAAAGCCCTCAACCACCTGTCCAGTACACAACAGGATGAACTGCTCGAATTGCTACGATCTTGGAGCAAAGAAAGCCCAGTCTAAACGACAGGATGTGTTGGCGAGGTTAGATGGTTGGCCATTCTGGCGTGCTAGCTACCTTGGTTCACGATGAGAGGATGAGTAAGGATCCTCCTCGATCCCCCATCTGTAGCGAGGTGTGCACCAAACACGAAATGACAAGTGCTGGTCGCCAATGATGGCGATGCCGCACTTGCAAGGCCACCCTCACCCGCGTCAACGACGACGCAGTACAGTCCAAACGGCTCCGCCTTTTCATCTTTAGGCTCATGTGAGGCCACAGCCTAGCAGAGCCAGCTAAAAACTGTGGAGTTTCACTGCGAACTTTGCAACGCCGCTTCAAAACGTTCTGGCTTATCTGACCTCCCCTAAGCGTTGAAAAGCAGCGAATCTTCTTCGACGGCACCTACTTCAACGCCAAGGTCCTTGTCGTGGCCACTGACTCCTGCCGTGTCACCAACTGGTTCTGGTATACGAAAGAATCCTCCTGATCCTGCATGCGCTTGCTGGACGAACTAGCCCTACCAAAACTGGCGACCTGTGATGAGGATTCCGGAGGACTTGAGGGACTACGCCACCTGTGGCCGAAGACCCCTGTTGAGGGTTAAAGGATAAAAAGTGCGTCCGCGTCCCTACGTAACCGTTGAACACACCTCACAAACCACCACATCATAGCTCCCCGAAAACTGTTCCCTGCACTTACAATCCTCGACCAGTAAAGTTTAGAAAAAGAAAGAAACCGGAAGTCACGAACCCATTCGAGTTTGTTACTCCCGGTCTCGCAGTTTGTTCAACTGCTTGCTGTGGGCGAAGGGGGACTTGAACCCCCACGTCCCGAAGGACACTGGCACCTGAAGCCAGCGCGTCTGCCATTCCGCCACTCGCCCGAGTGACTATGTAGGACACATGGTATTCACCACAGTGTTTACACTGTCTTGCCTGCTAAAGCTCAACATTCCGAACTGGAAGCGATGCCCGCTGGCAACGAAATGAAACTCTAGCACGATGCATGCGCGCTTCCAAAAATCGCCTCTGACCTGCTAGAAAGTGCACGATACCCGGCATTGCCCCTATAATGGCCAACTACACACTCGCACAGTGACTGATTTTTCGCGCATGTCTGCCTCGTGGACGTACTCGCAGCGACGGGGCGCGACTTGCACAGCACAACCTGCCACCCGGCGCCTGGGCAAACTGCTGACCAGCTGTTTCGCCTACGGCGCTACAGGCATGCGACTGCATTAGAAAAACACAGGATGACACAGGAGGACTACGGACAATGAGTCTGTTTGGACGTATCAAGAAGCTCGACAACTCGCTGCAGCGCGGGTTGGATAACGGCTTCGCACGTGTCTTCGGCGGCGAGGTTGTCCCGACCGAGATCGACGAGGTTCTTAAGCAGTATGCAGAGGAATCCGTCATGACAGATGCCCAGGGTCGCCGCCTGGCGCCCAGCTACTTCCAGGTTTTGGTCAGCACCCGCGATTACGCCAGCCTCACCGAGTCCCGCCCGCGCCTGGCCGAGGAGATGGGCGATCGCCTCAGCCGTTTCATCCGTAATCAGGGCTGGCGAACTAACGAGCCGGTCAAGGTGAATCTTTCTGCCCACGAGGGCCTGCACTCCGGCCAGATGCGCGCCGACGCGCGTTTCGATGTGCCTCACGCTGCCGATGACGCTGATCACCCGGCGTGGCCGTCGTCGCAGTCCGGCGAGCGCTCTTTGGTGTCGCAGGATTATGACGCCCACAGTCACAACAGCAACCCGATCAACAGAACTGACGATTCGGGCGCGGGCAGGTCTCTGGGAGATTTGGTCTCGCCAGCGGAAGCACCGAACCAGGAAGGCAGCGCCGGTAATGAGTTTTCCGGTGCAGCCGGAGCGACAGGCGCAACTGGCGCAGCCGGCGCCGCGGGACTCGGCGGGGCCGCAGCCGTGCACCACGCCTCCCCGGATTTCGCCCGTAAGCAGTCGGAGAACCAGCCTCAGCAGCCCAACCAACCAGCCCAGCCACAAGAGCAGTCACCAGCCCAGCCACAAGAGCAGGTCGCCGACAATTTTGAGCACCCAGCCAGCTACCCGGGCACCGAAGTCATCGCGCAGACCACACCTTCCCCCATCCGCGGCGGCGAAGGCGCGGGCGAGGGCGAAGGCGAGCTAAAGGTCACCCTCACCCTGCACGACGGTTCGGATCGCACCTATGAACTGCGCAAGGGCAGCAACATCATTGGCCGTGGCAACGGGGTGGATCTGCGCATTCCCGATACCGGTGTCTCCCGCCAGCACGCGGACATTACCTGGGATGGCTTCGATGCCATCCTGACGGATCTACAGTCCACCAACGGCACGTCCGTCAATGGCACTCCGATCGAAAATTGGCTGCTGGCCAACGGCGATGTGATTTCGATGGGGCACTCCGAAATTGGGGTTGAGTTCCACTAACGCCCCCGAATCGAATCCTTTTTCTTTTCTCGTCTACTCCTCCGGGGTCATCTAAACTAGGCTATTCACATACACATGTGGCCCACTGGCCATGTGCAGCCCTGCTAGTCGAAGCGCTAGCCGACCTTGTTTGAGGAGTTGAAAACCGTGCAGACCACGCTGCTTTTGCTGGTCAAGATTGGCCTGCTGCTTTTGCTGTGGTTCTTCATCTGGATGACAGTTCGCTCCCTCAAGAAGGATGCAGACCGAACTTCCGGGCTCGCCCCGGCCGGAATGGCACCGGTCGCTGCGGGTTATGGGCCGCCCATGAACGAACCCTCGTCCTCCGGTTCCGCTTTCCGCAGGCACAAGGCCCCCCGTTCCCTGGAACTGACTTCTGGTCCATTGACCGGCACCACGCTAAACCTCAAGGGCTACGAGGAAATCTCCATCGGCCGTTCGCAGTCTTGCACTTTGGTCTTGGAGGACGATTTCGCCTCCGGTTCCCATGCCCGCCTGATCCACCGCGGATCCGATTGGTACGTGGAAGACCTCGATTCCCGCAACGGCACGTGGGTAGGCAACGAGCGCCTGGACCAGCCCGTTAAGCTTTCCGCCGGTATGGAAATCCGCATCGGCCAGACCCACGTGAGGATGGACGCATGACCGACGGCACGAAAGGCAACGCCGGCGGCCCCGCCGACACCGGCTCCACACTGAACTTCGCGGCGTGCTCCGACCGTGGCCTGGTCCGCGGCAATAACGAGGACTCCGCCTACGCCGGGCCACACCTGCTGGCTCTGGCCGACGGAATGGGTGGCCACGCGGCCGGCGAGGTTGCCTCTCAGTTCCTCATCAATGCGCTCAGCCCCCTGGATTCCCCGCTGATCGACGAACCCGACAACCGCGATCAACTGGAAAACCTGCTGGCCACGGCCACCGATGAAGGTAACCAGGACATCGCCGCACACGTCGACGAACACCCGAACCTCGATGGCATGGGCTGCACCCTGACCTCCATGCTCTTCCGCGAGGACGAAGTGGCCATTTGCCACATCGGCGATTCCCGCGGCTACGTGTTGCGCGACGGCAATCTGCGCCAGATCACCAAGGACGACACGTTCGTCCAGTCCCTCGTCGATGAAGGAAAGCTCGCTCCCGAGGACGTCAGCAGCCACCCGCAGCGCTCCCTGATCCTCAAGGCCTTGACCGGCCGCCCCGTCGAGCCCACCCTGTGGCGCGAAAAGACGCAGGTCGGCGACCGATTCATGCTCTGCTCCGACGGACTTTCGGACCCGGTGAGCCCCGACACGATCCGCGAAATTCTCTCCCACGGCACACCGGAAAAGGCCGCCCGCAAGCTCGTCGAGATGGCGCTGCGCGGTGGCGGCCCCGATAACGTCACGGTCGTTGTCGCTGATGTTGTTGGGTTCGACGCCGACTCCAACACCCCCACAGATCCGGAGCTAACCCTCCCACCCCGCCCGGTGTTGGCGGGCGCTATTGCGGGGGAGGCAACGGATATGCCACGCCCGAATTCTTCGGCGGCCCGCGCAGCGGCAATTCAGGGACTATCGACGACGACGGCGTCACCAAAAAAGGACGAAGTAGACGACGAAACCGAACCAGCGACACCCGGCGTAACCCGCACGGCGGCCCGCACCGAAGGTCGCGATGACGGAAAGGGCGCCGGCAAATCCGGCAAGACCGATAAACCCAAGAAGTCCCGGCGCGGCCTGTGGGTTACCCTCGCGATCGTCCTAGTCGTAGTGCTGGGCGCAGCCGCGGCGGGCTACATCACGTACCAACGGATCAAAGACACGTACTACGTGGCGGAGGAAAACTCGCAGATCAAAGTTATGAACGGCACCGATGCCTCCGTGCTGGGTATAAAGCTGAACTCCGTTAAACAGGACATCTGCCTGGAAGACGACGGCACGGCAAAGCTAGTGGATCCGGGTGCAGGCGATGGCTGCCACCTGTTTACGACCTCCGACCTCACCCCGGCAGCGCAGGGCGCGCTGGAGGATCTGCCGGAGGATTCCTACGAGAAGGTCGTCAGCCAGGTGAATCGGCTGGCGGAGCAAACTCTGCCGGTGTGTGTGACGCGGGTGCCTTCCGATAAGGAAAGTAAGAAGGACGACCGCAACGATTCGGAGCGCCGCAGCGGCGGCGATCCGGCGGACCTCACGACCCCCGGAGTGTCCTGCCGCGAGGTGAAGTAGCCTATGAAGCTTTTTAGCCGACGTACTGAGGCCGGTCTACTGCTGCTGGCTGCGATTATCCTGCTGCTGGCCATCGTGGCGCTGGAGATCTCCCAGGGTAAGGAAATCACCTCCGAAGTGTTTTACCTGGTCGGAGGTTTCTTTGCGACGTTCTTGGTCGCGCACCTGGTGGTGTGCTGGACCGCCCCGGAGGCCGACCAGATCATGCTGCCCATCGCCGCGCTGCTAAATGGCGTGGGCCTGGTGATGATCTACCGTCTGGACCTGGGGTCGGGGCGCGAGCTAGCCAAATCGCAGATCATGTGGACCGCCCTGGGCGTGATCCTTTTCTGCCTGGTGATCGGCTTTTTAAGGGATCACCGTTCGCTCCAGAACTACTCCTACCTGCTGGGTCTGGCGGGGCTGATTCTGACTGCCCTGCCGATCGTGTGGCCGACCTCCCTGAACGCGGATGCGAACGTGTGGATCAGTATCGGCCCGTTCTCCATCCAGCCCGGCGAGTTCGCCAAGATCATGCTGCTGCTGTTCTTCGCCGCGCTACTGGTGAATAAGCGCCGCCTGTTCACCGTTGCCGGCAAGTCCTTCCTGGGGCTGCAGTTCCCTCGCCTGCGCGACCTGGGTCCGCTGTTCTTGGTGTGGGGCATCGCCCTGATGATCATGGCCGCACAGAACGACTTCGGTCCCGCACTGCTGTTGTTCGGCACCGTGCTGGGCATGCTGTACATTGCCACCAACCGCGCCTCGTGGCTGGTGCTGGGCCTGGGTCTGGCCTTCGTCGGCGCATTCGGCGTGTACCAGATCTCGGCGAAGATTCAGGATCGCGTGTCCAACTTCGTCGACCCCCTGGCGAACTACGACGGCAACGGCTTCCAGCTTTCCCAAGCCCTGTTTGGCATGTCCTTCGGCGGCGTGACCGGTCGCGGCCTGGGTGGGGGCTACCCGAACAACATCCCCGTCGCGCACTCCGACTTCATCCTGGCTGCTATCGGCGAGGAACTAGGACTGATCGGCCTGGCCGCCGTGCTGCTTTTCTATGCAGTGTTCGTCTCCCGCGGATTCAACACCGCTATGCGGGCCAGCGATTCCTACGGCAAGCTGGTCGCCGCGGGCTTGGCGCTGACAATCGCCATCCAGGTTTTCGTGGTCACGGGCGGTATTTCGCGCCTGCTTCCCATGACGGGCCTGACCACGCCATTCCTCTCCCACGGTGGTTCGTCGCTGTTGGCGAACTACATACTGTTGGCAATTATTCTGCGTATTTCTCATGACGCCCGCACGCCCCAGGCCATCAAGGAAGGAGAGGAAGCATGAATCGCTCCATCCGCGCGGTAGCCATCTTTAGCTTCATCTTGGTCATGGCTCTGATCGCAAACCTGACGTACATCCAGGCCTTCCAGCAGAAGTCGCTGGCGCATAACCCGCTGAATTCGCGTCAATTCCTAGAGGCCAAGTCGCAGGAACGCGGCAGGATCACCGCCGGCGGCCAGGTGCTGGCGCAGTCGGTGAAGGATTCCGAGGACTTCTACGACCGTGAATATCCCTACATGTCCGCCAAGTACGGCTCCGTCATCGGCTACCTGTCGGATCAGTACGGTGCATCGGGCATTGAGTCCTCGCAGAACTCCATCCTCACCGGTGAAGACGATTCCCTATTCGCCACCCGCACATGGGACATGCTGACGGGTAAGGAAGTCGGCGGGGCGAACGTTGAGCTGACCCTGAACCCGAAGGTTCAGGAGGTCGCCTACGATCAGCTGGCCAACAAGGGCTACTCAGGTTCCGTAGTGGCGCTGCGCCCCTCGACGGGCGAGGTGCTGGCGATGGCCAGCACCCCCTCTGCCGACCCGGGCAGGATTGTCGGGCCTCCGGCGGAGGAGGCGAAGGCGAACTTCGACAACTACGCGCAGGACGAGTCCTCTCCCCTGCTGAACCGCTCGACGCAGCAGATCCAGCCTCCGGGCTCGACGTTCAAGGTGATCACCACCGCCGCTGCTCTGAATGACGGCGATAACCCGAATACCTCTGTGACCGCCGCGTCCCAGATCACTCTGCCGGGTACGAATACCACCCTGGAGAACTACGGCGGGGCGGCCTGCGGCGGAGGCGGCACCACGACCCTACGCGAGGCCTTCAAGCGCTCCTGCAACACCGCATTTGTGGAGATGGCCAACCGCCACGGCACGGATAAGTTCAAAGATGTCGCCCGTGCTTTCGGCGTGGGCGAGAAGGACGACTACCTGGGTCTGCCCCTGGAGCCCTCCCGCCTGGGCGACATCCCCGACGATGCAGCGCTGGGCCAGTCCTCCATCGGCCAGCGCGACGTGGCGCTGACCCCGCTGCAGAATGCGGTCATCGCCGCCACCATCGCCAACGGCGGTGTTCGCATGAAGCCCTACCTGGTCAGCAAGATCACCGGCCGTGACCTGTCCACCCTGCGCACCACCAAGCCGCAGAAGGCGGGCAGGGCGATCCCGGAGAAGACGGCCGACACGCTGAAGGAACTGATGGTGGACGCCGAGAAGTGGGCCGGTGGGGATGCCTCCATCGCCTCGAAGACGGGTACCGCCGAGCACGGTGAGGATTCCCGCAACTCGAAGCCGCATGCCTGGTACATCGCGTTTTCCACCAGCGCCGACGTGGCGGTAGCGGTTCTCGTGGAGAATGGTGGCGACCGTGGTCAGGCCGCAACCGGTGGCTCGGTGGCTGGTCCCATCGGACGTGCCGTCATCCATGCAGCTGAGAAGGAGCAGCAGTAGCCATGAGCGATTCCCAACAACCCGACCGCACGGAAATCGAGCGCACACAGCGGCTGCTGGGTGCGCGCTACGAGCTGCAGTGGGTCATTGGCCGCGGTGGCATGTCCACCGTGTGGCTGGCCCGAGATGGCGAAGAAGAGCGCGACGTAGCGGTCAAGATTCTGCGCCCGGAATACACGGAAAATGAAGAGTTCCGCGCGCGCTTCCGCAACGAGGCCGAGGCAGCGCAGGATCTATCCAGCCCCAACGTGGTGATCACCTACGATTCCGGCGAGGTCGAGGACCCCGATAACGGGACGGTGTTCTGCTACATCATCATGGAATACATCCGCGGGGAATCCCTGGCCGATGTGTTGTCGCGCGAATCCGCGCTGCCACAGAACCTGGCGTTGGACGTGTTGGCTCAGACCGCTGCGGGGCTGCAGGCCATCCACGCCGCCGGCCTGGTGCACCGCGACATCAAGCCAGGCAACCTGCTGATTACCTCCGACGGAATGGTCAAGATTACCGACTTCGGCATCGCCAAGGCAGCCGCCGCAGTGCCGCTGACGCGTACCGGCATGGTCGTCGGCACAGCCCAGTACGTCTCCCCGGAACAGGCCCAGGGTGATCAGGTCGGCCCAGCCAGTGACGTCTACTCCCTCGGCGTGGTTGGTTTTGAGATGTTGGCCGGATACCGCCCATTTTCCGGCGATTCAACTGTCTCTGTGGCCATCAAGCACATCTCCGAAACACCTCCAGACCTGCCGGACAACATCAGCCCGAACCTGCGGGAACTTATCAAGGTGTGCCTGCGTAAGAACCCACGCACCCGCTACGCCGATGGCGCGGAGCTCGCGGCCGCCACAGTGCTGGTCGCCGAAGGGAAGCAGCCGCCACCGCCGCACAATGTTCCGGAAGTAAGCACGGAACCGCACCCGCTGACCGAGCAGTTAGGGAACGTAGCCACCGGTCCGGGAACCCGCGTGCCTTCCACGGAAGGCACCGGGCAGCCTGGTTCGCCTTACCCCAGCTCGAACCACACCAGTTCGAACCACACCGGCTCGAACTACCCCGGCTCGGGTTACTCCAACGCGGCATACCCGTCCTCGCACGCGCCCGCCACGGGAACCGGCAACCCCGCACTGGCGCAAGGGGCTAGGGGGACACAGGGGGCGTCACAAAAAAAGAACGGCTTGATCATCGCCGTGTTAGCGCTGGTCAGCATCGCCGCGCTGCTGGTTGCGGCGTACCTGCTGACCAAGGGCGGCGAGGACGAAGCTCCCAACCCCGAAACCATGACCGTGACCAACGAGGTCACGACGAGCCCGACCGAAGAAGAAGGAACGACAGGTCAGGGTGGAACGGTGCCACGAGCAACAGTTAACCCTGGCCCGACGAACACAGCTAATAGCCGGGAGACCCGCCGACCCGAGACCTCTGAAGAAAGTACGGAGACGTCCGAGTCGTCCAGCCCCTCTTTCCCGACATTCCCGACCTTCCCCAACGGCCGGGGCGGCGGCGAGCCCACCGCCGCACCTAATTCGCCGGACGAGCAGAATGGGCCGAATAACCCCAACCGACCAAATAACCCTAACCGCCCGAACACCAACGACAACGCCACGTCGGCGGATAACGACCTGCCCGGGGAGCTCCGCGAACCGAATCTAGAGACCAACAACCAGCCGATTCTGTAGAAAAACTAAGGCCGAGGAACCAGGAACACAGCCCATACAACTATGTCCCTACAACAAGTTCGACTAGGATTTGTTAATCAAAGTGACAAGAGAGCCAATTTGAGGCCTAGATAGCTGGGCAAAGACAACCATCGGCAAGCACCAACAAGTAACAAGTAGCGTAGAGAATAAAGACAAAGGAGCAACGGCGTGGACCGAAATGGCACAACCCTAGGCGGCCGATACCGCCTTGGCGCCACCATCGGCACCGGCGGTATGTCCGACGTCTACGCTGCTACCGATGAGCTGCTGGGTCGCGATGTCGCTGTGAAGATGATGCGCCCCGACCTGGCGCGCGACAAGACCTTCCTGGAGCGTTTCCGCCGCGAGGCGCAGAACGCAGCGAAGCTGAACCACCCGGCGATCGTTGCTGTGTACGACACTGGCCAAACTCCCGACGAGGAAGGCGCCGTGCCGTACATCGTGATGGAGCGCGTACACGGAGAGACGCTGCGCGACATCGTCCAGCATTCCGGCAAGATGAGCCTGAACGACGCCGCCGCGGTGATGTCGCAGGTATGCGATGCCCTGTACTTTTCCCACGAAGCGGGCATTATTCACCGCGATATCAAGCCGGCGAACGTGATGATCACGAATACCGGCGCGGTGAAGGTCATGGACTTCGGTATCGCCCGCGCGCTGAGCGATAGCTCGTCGGCGATGACGCAGACCGCCGCCGTCATTGGCACTGCCCAGTACCTATCGCCAGAGCAGGCGCGCGGACAGTCCGCCGACGCCCGTTCTGATATCTACGCCGCCGGCTGTGTCTTCTACGAACTGGCGACCGGCCAGGCGCCCTTCCACGGCGAATCGCCGCTGTCCGTTGCCTTCCAGCACGTGCAGGAAAACCCGGAGCCCCCGTCCCAGGTGCCCGGCATGCACCTTTCGAAGCGCGAGGCGCTGAGCCTGGATTCCATCACCCTGACCGCGATGGCTAAATCGCCGTCCGATCGTTACGACGATGCGCAAGAGATGGCGACGGATCTTAAGCGCCTTTCGAAGGACCAGCTGCCCCTGGTTGCGCAGGCTTATACCAATGACGCCGATTCGGAAGCAGCGGGTTCCCACCAGGCAGGCTCCGGTGCTGGAACGTTGGCTGCGGGCGCCGCCGGCGTAGCGGCAGGTGCCGCCGGGGCTGGAGCTGCGGGATCCGGTTCCCACTGGGACGACGATCCTCAGACTTCCGTTATCCCCGCCAGCCAAAATGCCAACTTCCCGGGTGCTGCCGGTGCCTCCGGAGCGGCGGGTGCGGCTGGCGCTGCCGGGGCGGACAACGGGGCGTCCTACAACTACGACGAAGACCTCGACGGCGATTATTACGACGACGAATACGGCGATGACGAGTACGGCGACGACTACGATGACGGCGCGTACTACGACGAGGATTACTACGAGGACAAGCCGAAACGCCGCTGGTGGGCGCCAATTGCCTGGGTGGCGGGCATCGCCGCGGTCCTGGCGGGTGGTTACTTCGCGTACCAAGCCGTCACCGACGACGGCGGCGACAAGCCCGTCGAAGCTGAACAAGTGAAGATTCCTAACGTCCAGAACAAGGACCGTGCTGAGGCGCAGAAGCAGCTGGAGGAAGCGGGCTTTAAGGTCAGCGTAGAGGAACAAACCCACGACAAGATCGCGCGTGGCAAGGCTATCGGCACTGATCCCTCTGCCAATGCCTCCGTGGCGCGAGGCACTGAGATTAAGCTGCTGGTTTCCAGCGGTCGCGAGATCACCGACGTGCCCGACCTGACGGGCAAGACCACCGAAGAAGCCTCGAAGCTACTGAAGCAAGCGAAGCTGGCCCTCAACAATGAGGTGAAGGAAGAAGCCAGCAACGACGTGCCCAAGGGCAAGATCATCACGCAGACTCCGCCCCAGGGGTCGCAGGTTTCGGTCGGCACCAAGGTGACGATTACCGTCTCCACTGGCCCCGAGGACGTGCGCGTGCCTGTGGTCACCGGCCAGCAGGTGGAGGATGCACGCGAGAACCTTGAATCCTCCGGCTTCAAGGTAGTCGTGGAGCAGGTCGATTCGACCGAGCCGAAGGGCAAGGTGCTGTCCGCATCGAGCGAGGGCGAGAAGCTGCCGAAGGGTAGCGAGATCACCCTGGAGGTCTCCCTGGGCAACCAGTTCGAGATGCCTTCCCTGCAAGGCAAGAAGTTCGGCGATGTCTTCCGCGAGCTACAGGCCGCCGGCTGGCGTGGCAACCCTGATCAGCTGCACCGGGATAACAAGAACACCCCGGATCTGGGCCGCGTCGACGAGGTGGCGCAGCAGTCCATCCGCGCGGGCGAGGTTGTCAAGCGCGACGAAGACATCACGGTGACCGTCTACGTCTTCAACCTGCTGCCCTAGGTTCGACGCAAGCTGGTTCGGCGCAAGTTCGCCTCCGCCCCAGCACGCCCGGTGCAAACTAAAGCATCGACGCCTCGGCGCTGATCGCGCCTGTGACCTCCAGCTGCTCCTGCACTAAGCGATCGACCAGCTCGCCGGGCACAACCTCCCCCAAGCCAGCACTCTGCCCGGCCTCGTTCAGCCAGTTGGCCAACATCAGGTGGCCGTATTGAGTCATCACGGACTCCGGGTGGAACTGCACAGAGTGGATCGGCAGGCTCCGGTGGCGCATCGCCATAATCATCCCGGAATCCGACGTTGCCGTAACCAGCAGTTCTTCCGGCACGCTTGCCGGGTCGACGGTCAGGGAGTGGTAGCGCGTCACGCGGAATGGGCTTGGCACCCCGGCCAGCACGCCCGTCCCGTCGTGGGTCACGGGCGAGGTCTTGCCGTGGAAAAGCTCGTCCGCCCGCACGACGTGTGCCCCAAAGTGCATACCGATCGCCTGGTGCCCCAGGCACACGCCCAACAGGGGAATCTGCTGATCAACCGCGATCTTCAGGACGTCCAGGGTGCGCCCGGCTGCGCTGGGTTCGCCCGGTCCTGGGGAGACCAGGATCGCGTCGAAGTCCTGCAGCGTTGTGGCCAGCCCATTGCCCTGCAGTTCTGGGGCGTCATTACGCAGCACCACGCAGTCATCCCCGCTGAACCCCAACTGCCCGATGTATTGCACGAGGTTGTAGACGAAGCTGTCGTAGTTGTCGATCACCAGAATCCGCATAGCAATGAGTCTAGCGCGCTGAGTATGCTGCTTTAGCGATATGTGCTGCTAGTATCGTTGGGTACGTAATTTTTGCCCATGGGCGTTCGGCTGGCGCTCACACACCCGGGCTGTGCTTGTGATGTGCTGCTCGTTGCCCGCCAACCGTCCGCTTCGCAGTCAACCCTTTCGAGGTTTCTTAAAATGCCAAAGTCCAAGGTCAATTCCGCTGAGGAGAACTTCTCTAGTTCCTCTTCCACGGATCGTCGCACGCCCGTGAAGCTGAATTCCACCGGTACTCCGCGCTGGTACATCGTTCTGATGCTCGCGCTGATGATCCTGGGTCTGGCGTGGCTGGTTGTTAACTACATCGCTGGTCCGCAGATCCCGTTCATGCGCGACCTGAACGCGTGGAACTACCTGATCGGCTTCGCTCTGCTTATCGTGGGTCTGTTGATGACGATGGGTTGGAAGTAGCTGCCTAGCTAGTAGTGCCACCCCAGGCCTGTCCATATTGTGAAGGCCAGAATGACCGTCGCGGCTGTTGCTGCGATGGTCTTTTTTCTTATGGACGCCCCTTCGCCTCCGCTACTGCCCGCCTCAGTGGAGGCGGTAGCGAACGCAATGACGGTGCCTCCCACGAGCCCGCCGATGTGTCCCCACAAGGAGACGTTGGAGAGCAGCATGGAGTATCCGAGGTTCACCAGCAGCAGGGCGATGGGTCCGCGCAGGTCGCGGTGCTCTACTCGGGAGAGGGCGATGAGCATGGCGAGGAGACCATAGCCGACAGTGGAGGCCCCTCCGACTGGCACCTCGGGTTGGAAATACATGCAAGCCAAGGCACCACCGGCGGCGCTGGCGACGATGAGGCAGAGCATGACGATCGCCCCGTAGTGGCGCTCGACCTCCCTGCCGATCAGGAAGATCAGCAGGGTATTGAAGCCCAGGTGCACCGGGCTTAGGTGCACCAGCGCGGCGGTTAGGATGCGCCACCATTCGCCGTAGAAAGAGACGTTGGCGGCGCTGAAGATCATCTTCAGCCCCAGGTTTTCGCCGCCGAAGGCGAAGGACGATTGGCCGTCGAGTGGGCTGGCAATGTTGCCAGACTGAAAAACCGTCACCCCGTAAACCACGCAGCACGCTACGAGGAAGACGTTGGTGACGGTATAGCGCCGGTAAGGGCGCCGAGTGATCACTCCTGGATCTCTACAGATTCGATGACGACATCGTCCTTCGGGCGATCCATGCGGTCGGTAACCACGCGGGAGATCTTAGCGACGACCTTCTGGGACTCCTTGTCCGTGACCTCGCCGAAAATGGTGTGGCGGTTGTTCAGGTGCGGGGTGGCGGTCACGGTGATGAAGAACTGAGAGCCGTTGGTGCCGGGGCCAGCGTTGGCCATGGCCAGCAGGAACGGGCGATCGAACTGGAGCTCCGGGTGGAACTCGTCGCCGAACTGGTAGCCCGGGCCACCCTTGCCGCTACCCTCCGGGTCGCCGCCCTGGATCATGAAGCCATCGATGATGCGGTGGAAGATCGCACCGTCATAGAACGGGCCTTCGTTGGTGCCGGAGGCGTTGGGCTTGAAGTACTCCTTGGTGCCCTTAGCCAGGCCGACGAAGTTAGCCACGGTCTCCGGCGCGTGATTGCCGAACAGGTCGATGGCAATGTCGCCATGGTTAGTGTGCAGAATTGCGGTTGCAGTCTTGTTAGTCACGGTGCTCCATTGTACTGGAAACTGAAAAACACATCGGATACCCGGGTTCTTAATAATGAGGTATTGCCCATCCCCGGTGAGAATTTTTCTTTAGGATGGGTAGCAGTCCGAATTAAATACATACACAAAAACACTCAGAAGATCCCCAAGGAGCCTTCCCCACGATGAATCCCACCACGCTGAAGTTGGCGCTGCGCGGCGCTAAGCAAGGCCGCACGATGCTCAATAACCGCAAGGAGTTCAAGCGCCGTCAGGAGTTCGACGCGCTGCAGCAGCTCCGCGAGAACCTCGCTTCCGAGGGCGAGCGCGAGGGCATCATCGCCGGTTCCCCCGCCCACGTCAAGGCCGTAGCGGAGCTCATGCGCAAGGAAGAGGGCGCCGCGGCTGCTTTGGAGCAGGCTCGGGCGGCCGCCGCTGCTCGTAAGCGCCACCGCGTGCACAATTCCCCGGATGCCACCGTCGCGGATGTGGCTGACATGGCTTCCACCGGTTTCAACAACACCGCCGACAAAGCTGCTGACAAGGCTGCAGATAAGTCAGAGAAGGCACAGGCCAAGGCTGCTGGGCTGGTGGCGTCACTAAAGAAGAAGGGCAAAGACTTGAACAACATTGACCTGAACGACAAGCTCGGCGTGGATGCCGAGAAGCTGCGCAAGAAGATCGAGAAGCGCACTCAGAAGCTGCGCGACCGTTTCGACAACGCACAGGAAAAGGCTACGAAGAAGGCGGGCAAGCAGGCTGCCAAGCGCGAGAAGAAGATCGCGCAGCTGTCCGCAGCGCTGAAGGATAACGCTCAGGATCTGCAGGAACGCGGCCTAGAGGCCACCTCCAAGCTGCGCGAGGATGCCGTCGCACGCGGTGAGGAGCTGGCGAAGACCACCGAGAAGAACCGCAAGCAGCTGAGCAAGAAGCTGGAGGCCACCAAGAAGAAGGCCGCCAAGCGCGCGAAGAAGCAGGCCAAGGGTGCAGAGAAGGATGCCCGGAAGCGTGCAGCGAAGCTGGACAAGAAGGTTGCTCGCACCACCAACAAGGTGCAGAGCAAGGCTCTGGCGAAGGCCGAGCGCAAGGCCGCTGCGAAGCGTGCGAAGAGCGAGAAGAAGGGTGGCCTGTTCGGCAAGTTCCTGCTGCTGGCCGTGCTCGTAGCCGCTGGTGCCGCTGCATTCAAGTTCCTGCGCGGCGATCAGGCCGCGCCGAAGAACACCCCGAAGGTGCAGGACTTCGCCGACAAGGCCACCGGCGCTGCCGAGAAGGCCAAGGCGAAGGCCGCTGACACTGCCGATCAGGCAAAGGCAAAGGCCGCCGAGGTGAAGGAGAAGGCCGAGCAGAAGGCCGAGGCTAAGGCTGAAAACAAGGCTCCGGGTGCTCCGAGCGCTCCTGGCGCCCCGGGTGCTGGCGTAGCTGTTCCGGGCGCACCGGCTGCCCCGCAGGCAGGTAGCACCCAGGGTGCCGCCGACGTCGAGGAGGCAACAGAGGCCGCCGACGCTGCCGAGGCCGACTTCCCGCTGGCCGAGGGCCCGGGCGAGGATCCGGACGAGGGTGGCAAGCACCGCCTCTAACCCCAGCCCTCCGCTCGCGCGCTGAACCCGGCGCGCGATAATGGCGTACATGACCCCGCGCCGCCTCACTTTCCGCACGATCCCGCTGCCGTTGGCAGACTCTCGGGACATCACCGGAAGTGTCGCGTCGCGGGTCTTTTTGTCTTTATTTAATGACGCCCCCACCGCCACCTGGCTGGACTCTTCCGGCAACGGTGGCGCGATCAGCGTGCTGGCAAACAGCGCTGGCCCTCTCGCGCGAACGTGGCTACCGCGGGTTGCTAGCTCGGCTGAGTTCTTCGCGCAGCTCAGAAGCGCTTTCGCCGAGCCGGTGGAGATCCCCGCGGAATGGCCATGCGACTTCGCCCTCGGCTGGGTGGGTGCGCTGGGCTACGGGATCGAGGACATTGCCCGTTCTCGGGAAGACCACCCTGATGCAGCATTGCTCTTCGCCGACCGGGCGGTTGTTGTCGACCACGAGCGCGCGGTGGCCCACGCGATGGCGCTACTTCCGGGTGTTGACGGGCCCCCGCAGAAGGCTCGCGAGGTGCACGCCAAGCAGCTGGAATGGCTGGATGCCACCGTCGTGGCGGTTCAGGACATCGCGAATGAAGTCTCCGGGCCTGTCCTGGGCTCTGCCCCAGTCGCTACTCTGGGCGGCACTCTTTCAACCGACTGCGCGCCCACCGACTACGCAGCAACCTTCCACTTCGACCAACCGAAGCAGCAGTACTTGGCGAGCATTCAACGCTGCCTGGATTACATCGCCGCGGGCGATAGCTACGAGGTCTGCCTGACGAACACTGCCCGCGGGCCGGCTCTGCGTAACCTCGCTGCCCTTGGGGTCAGCGAACACTCCTCCCGGCAGTCCCCTGCGGCCGCCACCGGCTCCGCCTCCCCAGAATTGCTGGCCTACCTGCGCCTCCGCGAGGTCAGCCCGGTCCCCTACGGCGCATTCTTGCGTTTCTCCCGCCCGGGTGCAGCACCGCTGCACATCCTCAGCGCCTCCCCCGAAAGGTTCCTGAAAGTCTCACCGGCCGGTGCAGTCTCCGCCAAGCCGATCAAGGGCACCCGCCCCCGTGGGAAGGATCAAGCGGCTGACGCCAGGGGGCGTCAAGAATTACAGAGCAACCCGAAGGATCGGGCAGAGAACCTGATGATTGTCGACCTGCTGCGCAACGACCTTGGACGGGTGTGCGATCCGGGCAGTGTGGAGGTCCCGAAAATTTTTTCGGTGGAGAGCTTCTCGCACGTCCACCAGCTGGTTAGCACGATTACCGGCCGGCTCCGCGCGGGGCTTGGCGCCGTCGACGCGATTGAGGCCAGCTTCCCCGGTGGCTCGATGACTGGGGCGCCGAAGATCCGGACAATGCAGATCATCAAGGAGCTGGAGCCGCAGCCACGAGGGCTGTACTCCGGGGCGATCGGCTGGATCTCCCCCAATTCCGCGGCGGAGCTAAACATCACGATCCGCACGCTCATTGATGACGGCAAAGAGTGCTCTTTCGGGGTCGGCGGCGCGATCGTCGCAGACTCGGACCCGCTGGCGGAATACCAGGAAACGCTCGTGAAAGCCGCCGCGCTACTCGATACACTCGGGGGCCACATCGCCTAACATTCTACTCGAAACATTTTCGAGTACGTTGTTTATCGCAGGTCAAGGGCTCGAAATTTGTTTCGAGTACGTTTCGAGTAGCTTTCGAGTACGCCATGAAGCTACCTCAGCGGCCCCGTTACAGACCACACCGCGCGAGGATCCCGTGGGCCATTCCCCCGCCATCGGACTAGCCCCGCGTCCCGCATAGCCTGCAAAGAGCGGCGCACGGGAGGAGCCGACAATCCCAACGCTTCCGCCACCTCTCCCGTGGACATAGGGCGACCCCCCGTTTCCAAAACAGTTAACACGTCTGCGGAGTGACGAGGAAGATCACCCAGAACGTGGGCATCCAAGCGCTGCATTGCATTCAAAGTCAGTACTACGCTTCCGCTGGTTTGCGCGTAAACCGGGTCGGCAAATCCAACCCGACGCATGCTTGCGAACATACGACGAATCCCCTCACCTAACTCCTGACCAATGCGAAGCTCTGCTGTCACGCGTGCGACCAGAGGATTACGTGCGAACCGGGCAATGGATTCTGGCCTCGTAGGATCTACAAGGCCGGGGAATCGACCCGGGCTAGAGACCTCAATACGGCTCGGATAGATCTCGAAGCGAATGTGGTCGCCGATCATGCTGTACGAGCGATGCACCACTGCATTGACCAGACCCTCTAGCCAAACGTCGTGCGGGATCAGACTTTCGTCCTCGAAAAGCCCGGCATTTGTAAGTCTTCGAGCGTTGGGCAGCATTTCACCAATTGCATCCTGCGCTGCTTGAATCTGTTGCGGAATCGGACCACCAAAACGCTGGTCTTCCAATAGTTGCTGCAATTCTCCCGGCAACCGTTCATCCTCACCGAAGCGCAGGACCCTGATGTGTGCATTGGGAAAGAACTCCTGGGGATTCTTGCCAAAAAGCAAGATCGCAGCTGCGCGTGGATTGCCTTCTCGATCAACCAGGTTTCGCGCCTTTAAGGCATCGTCGGCGCTAGAGGATCCAATAGCTTTGGCATAAGCCACAACCAATTCCATATCCAGGTCACTCGGATTGGCGCCCATCGGCACTGTCGCATCGTATTGCTGCTCACCCTTGGTGTAGCGAAGCTCCAGGATGTCATCGGCTCTTAACTGCTTTGTTTCATCACCGACCCGCAGGAAGCAGTCCCCCGACTTCAGGTAATGGACCCGTTCACTGGGCAAGACGTGGAAAAGATACACCTGCGCACGGTCATCCACATCGCACAACTCGATCTGGACGCGAACCGTCGGATCGGTATGATCCAGCGAAGTCTGCCGCAGAGCATTATCTTGGCCGGCAGTTGGTCTTCCGTCGAATCGACGATCCGTGATTCCAACTGCGATAACCCCACCTTCGGCATTGGCCATGCCGACAATTGTTTTAGCCAAGTCCTTGGGATTAATGCGGAACGATTTACGCTCGAACCACTGATCTTCCGGGAGTTCCAGAAGCTGGCTTGGTTCCTTGTGGAAGTTTCGCTGCACAGTCACAACTCGACATTCTACTCGAAACATTTTCGAGTACGTTGTTTATCGCAGGTCAGAGGCTCGAGATTTGTTTCGAGTACGTTTCGAGTAGCTTTCGAACACGTTTCGGGTAGCCGACAGTGGCGGTAAGTTAATCTGAAAGGAAGCTATGCACACCCCATAACGGCACCGGCGCTGGTACGGGGCGTGGGTGGAACGATAGGCGTCAATAAGAAAAAACGGGGTGAATCCGCGCGTGCGAACAAGCGAACAGCACATCGATACCGCCGCGTGGATGCAGGCCATCTTCAACCGCAGCGAACAGGGCGGGACGCGGAGGGAACGCACGCGGCTAGCGCTGCTGCGCGCAGGAATCGAGCTGATCGCCGAGGAACGAACCGACCTTTCCATCCTGGCGATCACCCAAAAGGCCGGGGTCTCCAACGGCAGCTTCTACAACTTCTTCCAAGACCGCAACCAGTTCTTCGACGCGGTGGCCGAATACGCGGTGAACCACCTGGCCATCATCTTTGACCTGGCCGATGCCACAGACCTAGACTCCATCGACGCGGCGGCGACGAACATCCGCATCCTAGCCTTCGCGCACCGACTGGTACCGACCCTGTCGAAGTCCATCGTGCGGCGCTCCCCCAATTTCTACACAATGCCGAACGAGCTGGTGCGGCAGCTGCGCGAGCGAATCAGTGCGGGCGTGGAAGACGGCTCTTTCCACGTTGCCAGCACCGAATCCGCGGCGGCCGTCATTTTCGGCGCCTCCGCCATGCTGGGTCAGCGCCTGCACGAGGACCCTGAGTTGAATAGCCGGATCGCCGGGGATGATCTCGCGCTGGATCTGCTGCGCATGCTGGGGGTTTCAGAGCAGCGCGCCAAGCAGGCGATTGCGCGGCCGATCGACGATTACCTCATCCCCCCGCAATAGGATTCTGGCAGCAAGCCCCGGAAGCTTGTCGCGGCCCCGAGGCAGCTAGTCCTCCCGCGCCACGCCGAAGCCGAAGCGGTCGAGGAAACGGTCTTCCTCCCGGCGCGTGTCCCGCGAGTGCTTGGTGATCCAAGCGGTGATTTGCTCCTGCAGCTCTGGGGTCAGCGGCACGCGCACCAGGTCGGGTCCGAGGATCCTCTCCCAGGTCGGCACCATGATCCCACGGTAGTTATGGCCATGGCCTTCCGGCGCGCGCTTCGAGTTCAGCATGTCCATGGCGACCTGCCAGCCAGTGGTGAAGGGAATCCAGCGCAGCTTATCCACCACATCGCTGTGTTGCGTCGGTGGCGCGGGCACTCCCCGGGCGCCAGGTTCGCGCAGCCAGTCGGGTTCCTTCCAGAACAGTTCGGCATCCCACCACACGATCGCGTCGGACGCGTGCTGCACCACCGCCACCCGCGGGTGTTGCCAGGGTTGGCCGTATTCTTGGCCGCGCCAGTCCCGGTCCAGGTGGTCGGCATGGCTGATAAAGCGCACGTGGCGCCCCTGGTCGTACAGCGGAAGCCGTTCCGGCGAACCCTCGCTGCGCTTCTCTGTGAGGTCGCGGACAATTGTGGTGAAGCGTGGCGCGCCGGACAGCACCGCCCCGTCTACTTTCGCCAGCATGTCCTCCAGCCCGTCGAAAGCTGCGGCCGTGCCATACGCCCCCAGGGATTCGCCGGTCACAAACACCTTTGGTGGGTTGGGCATGCCTTCTAGCAGCTCAAACACGGCGTCAATAAGTAACTTCGCAGCGCGCACCGGGGTATCGCGGTCGAGCGCATAGGCGACGGGCGACTGCACATAGGAGTACTGCATCGTCACATTCGCGCAGTTACCGCCGGTGAGGAACTCGACGGTATCCAACTGCCAGTCCGGCACCCAACCCGTGCCGGTAGACGTGTGGATGACGATCGTCGAACGGTGCAGCGCGCCCGTCCGCAGCAGCTCGCGTTTTACCAGTTCAACGATACTTTCCAGCGTGCGTCCGGGGGCCAGGCCGCCGTAGATACGGATCGGCTCATGCACGTCATCCAGGCCCGTGACCGCGGTGATGTCGCGCGCCCGCGGACCGCCGCCGACCAGCACGCGCCCCTGCGCACCCAGCGCGATCCACCGTTCATGGGACCAGACGGAACCCGACCGCTCAGGCTCCCATGGTTGCTGATAACCCCAGTAAACGCGCCGGTTTACAAGCTCGGCCTTCTCGTTAAATTTTTCTAGGAACTGCCGTAGCAGGATTTTTTCGGAGATGAGGTAGGTGATGACGCCCACCGCCCCAGCAGCCACAGGCACAGCCACGGGGGCGGGGACGAACCGGCGAAGCGAATGCCTGGTGAGGTCGAAGCTGGACTGCAGCAACTCGCCGAGCAGCAGGAATGCGCCGTAGCCAAGCGTACTGACGGCGACCCCGACGAAGGCGGAGGGTGCGCCGAGGCGCTGGCTTTTCACCAGTGCCGCAGATTCACCTTGGCGCTTGTAGAAGCGATAGGCCGCAGCGGCGGTGGCCAGGGTGAAGGCTCCGTGGACACCGCGGTAGGCCTCGCGGTAGCCGGGCTTGTTCACCAGTTCCCTTAGATCCAGGCCGAAGGCGCGGAAGGCCGGCAGGGCTGCGCTGGCGACGATGGTTCCGTTGAGGTGCCCCACTGCCTGGGACGTTGCTGCGTTGCCGGCGACGGCCCACCACGGGTGCGGTAGAAGCGAAGGTGAAAAGGCGTTCCACATGCCAATTTCCGCGCCGATGATGGCGAAGCCACGGCGGGGATCCAGGGCATGGCGCCTGTTCAGGCGCACACCGGGGAAAAGATTCGCATAAAGCTCGACCGCATTCGCGGCCGCATTAAAGGACAAGGAAAGCGCTGTTAAAGAAGCCCACTTCGCCCGGCGCCGTATAACCGGGATAATCCTTTGCCGTGTTTTTCGCATGAAGATTTCTAGTATTACGCACCGCGCAGGGTGGCGTGGGTGACGTAGTACTCTTCGTAGTCCTGTAACGAACGGGCTTTCTCGGTGAGACGAGCCATCACGGCCTCGCGGGCGCTGTCGTGGTCGTTGTAGAACTCCAGTGGGTCGCCGACGCGAACTTCCTCGCCACGTTCCACTAGCAGGTACGCCTTACCGTCAGGGCCGTCGATTGTCTGCGGCGTGCCAGTGAAGGGGTCGGTGTAGCGATACGTGGTAGTCATGCTGCTCATGAGTCGTGGCGCTCCATTGGTTGGGGTGTGGATTCGTCGAAGGGGCTGAATCGGATTTCTTTAATCCACAGTACTTGCAGCGGACGGGATACTACCACGCGGAACTAGAGCTTCCCCTCGGCCAAGACCGTCCCGCCCGGCGACTTGCTGCCCGCCATCGGTTCCTCGGTGACACGCACCATCATCGTGTCCGCTGGCAGTGGCATCCATACATTGTCGTGCGGGTCCTGGTCGATCACGCCGGCCGACCGGGCGGCACCGTGTTTATCGATAGACCAGACCTGAGCGCCCATGCCGTCCTTCAGGACTGGCGCACCGTTAACCATCGCGCCGCCGGAATCCATCTGCTCAGATATCACCACGTCCAGCGTGGATCCATCCGCCTTCAGCGAAATGCTGCGCACATCCCCCATCGCCATGATGGAGTGCATGTGGTCTTCCGCTTCCGCGCCCTGCATGAACGTTTCGGCGCCCCTGCCGTCCGACAATGCCTCCGGGGAGTCTCCCTCGCCGCCTTCGGCAGGCTGCTTCGCACCGTTCTCCGCCAAGCTGGAATCCTCGCCGGAGCTCCCCCACAATCCAGTGGTGGTGCCTACGATTCCTACTCCGGCCAGAAGCACGACCGCTGCGGCTGCGGCGAACCCAACGCGCGCAAATCCGCCGCGGGGCTTGATCGACTCGTCCTCGGCGGCGCTGGAATCCGCAGCCGCCTTGGCCAACGGCACAACGTTGCTTTCCTCGTTGTTTTCTTCGCTCTTTTCAGCGCTACCTTCACCCGGCGCGAACTGCGGAAACTTGCCCGAGGCGATCGCATCCATAATGTCTGATTTCAGCTTCGGCGAAGGCTCTACGGGTTCCGCCAGCCCGGCCAGGTCGGCTTCTAGTTCGCCAAAGTCCGGCTTTTCGTCTTTCATGAGGCACCCCCTTCCGCCAGTGCGTCGCGTTGTTCTTTAAGGATCTTCTCTAGCTTCCGAAGCCCATCGCGCACGCGCGTCTTCGCAGTTCCCAACGGTACGCCGGTGGTTTCCGCCAGTTCCGCGTGCGTCATATCGCCGAAATACGCCAGCAGAATCGCGGTTTTGTGCGGCTCGCCCATGATCTCCAGCGCGGTCCGCACGGCGTGGCGCTGCACGTTCCGTAACGCTTCGTCTTCCACGCTTTCTTTCTTTATGGACGCCACCAGGAACGCCTCTCGGTCATCCCTTTTCAGCGTGGAAATGGCACTTCGAACGCGATCAATGGCGCGGAGCCTCGTCCGGCGCAGAATCCAGGCTTTCGCCGACCCTTTTTCTGGGTCGAAGTCGCCCGCGTGTTGCCACACTTCGATGAATACCTCTTGGGCGACTTCCTCCGCCTGGGCTTGGTCCTTGAGGATGTGTACCGCGAGGCCTAGTACCTGCGGGGCAATGTCGTCGTAGAGGCGCGCGAAAGCTGCCGCATCACCCTGTTGGGTGAGCAGCATCAAGCTCTCGAGTGTTTCTCTATCGACTACTGCCACCGGTCTCATCGTAGTGCGTCACGCAGACTGCTTGTGCTTCGTCCAGTGACTAGACCTAGTGATTGTGCTTACCCTGCAGGTCCGGCATCATGCTTTCGTCGGTCTCCATCATGTTTTCCACCTTGTCTTCCATCTTGCCGTCCATCTTGTCGGACATCTTCTCGCCCATCTTGTGATCCATCTTCTCGGACATCATGGCGCCGGACTCTTCCATCTTGTCCCCGCCCATCTTTTCCTCAGTCATATTTTCGCCGGTCATCTTATCGTCGCTCATCTTCTCTTCAGTCATCTTGCTTTCGCTGGTCATCTCGGAAGAGGAAGACGTTTCGGACTTATCGGCATCCTTGTTGCCCTCGTTGCACGCAACCAGACCCAGGCCCATCACACCGGTCAAAGCCACTGCAACGGCAGCGCGCCCGACGGAGAATCCGGTAGCACGGGTGTTGTTTCCACGGTTGGTCTTGCGAGTGTTCATTCTTAATTGCTCCTTCGGAATGGTCAGAGTGCACTTTCTGTGCAACGTACTTGGTTCACGCTGCCCGTATCTAAGGCAGCTTCATGAGTACATACGAAGCCAACACCAATATCGGATTGGAAGCTTTTAAGAAGAATTTTTCCCCAATCCATTTCCCGCATGTGCTCCGTAGTCATTCACATAACTCGTTTGTAGGAGCGCCCCGGCGATGCACGCGGTGGGCGTCAAAAAGAAAGAAGAAGAAGGAGCACAAGAACATGGGATGGGACATCGTCCTGATTGGGTTGATCGGCGGGTTGGTGACGGGCATTTCGCCGTGCATCCTGCCGGTGCTGCCGATCGTGCTGGCGGTCAGCGCGGATAAGCGGCGTAAGCCGTGGCTGGTGGCGACAGGTATTGGACTGAGCTTTACGCTGGTCACGCTGCTGGGAACACTGATCCTCAGCGCGCTGGGGTTGCCGAAGGATCTGCTGCGTTGGGCGGGCGTGGTGCTGCTGGTGCTCGTGGGGGTGAGCATGCTGTGGCCCGCGCTGGGTGACCAGCTGGAACGGCCCTTCGCGCGCATCCAAATCCCTGGGTGGATCCAGCGGATTACGACGGGCGGCGGCTCCGGGTTCGGCATCGGTCTGGCCCTGGGTGCGGTGTATTCGCCCTGCGCAGGGCCGGTGCTGGCGGCGGTGACCGTGGCGGGCGCTACGGGGCAGATCGGCTGGGGCAACGTGGTGCTGGCGGTCAGCTTCGCGGTCGGCGCGTGTACTCCACTGTTCTTCTTCGCCCTGGCTGGCAAGCAGATCGGCACGCGCGCGGACTTCGTGCGTTCCCACCGCAAGGGCATCTCTTATGGCGCGGGCGCGCTGGTGATCGTGCTAGCAGTGGCTATTGCGTTCAACGCTCCGGCGGCACTGCAGCGGGCGCTGCCGGATTGGACTTCAAGTGCCCAGGAGAAGTTCAACGCTTCCGACCGCACCCGGAACGCGTTGCAGCAGGCCAACGGCGGTAGCGCGGGTAACGCTGGCAACAGTGGCAGCGTAGGCGACGGCAGCCTGGAATCTTGCCGGACCGCCGCACCCGATAGGTTGCAGGACTGCGGACCGGTGCCGGCTTTCGCCGGACTAGAGGGTTGGCAGAACACCAAAACGCCTGTGGATCCGCGCCACCCAGCGAAGGTAAACGGCAAGCAAAGCATCACCCTGGTGGACTTCTGGGCCTATGCCTGCATCAACTGCCAGCGCGCCAACGAGCACGTAACCAAGCTGTACGACCGATACCGGGATAGTGGACTGCAGGTGGTGGGTGTGCACGCCCCGGAGTACGCCTTCGAACACGAGGCCTCCAACGTCGCCGCCGCCATCCGCGACCAGGGCATCCACTACCCCGTCGCGCAGGACAACAACTTCGCCACCTGGCGTGCCTTCAATAACCGCTACTGGCCTGCGCATTACCTGGTGGATCACACTGGCAAGGTCCGCCAGATCCACGAGGGCGAGGGCGCCTATGCCGAGACCGAACGCCTGGTCCGCGAGCTGCTGTCGGCGGCCAATCCGGGCATCGAGCTGCCTTCGCCGGTAGAGGAAGGTGGGGATTCTTCTAATGACGCCACCAGTTCCCGCCAGCGGAACCCCGAAACGTACTTGGGCACGCGGCGCGCGGAGTATTTTTCTAATCCCGCGGGTGAGTACAAGAACGGGACTCACGAGTTTGCGAAGGTGCAGCCGGAGGCGCTGCACTACAGCTTGGAGGGCAAGTGGTCGTTGGCGGAGCAGTCCATCCGCCCGGTCGACGAGCCGGCGGTGTTGCACCTGAACTACCAGGCCAAGCGTGTGCAGCTGGTGGTCTCTGGCCGGGGTGAAATCTCCGTGGCCTACGGCGACGGCACTACCCGCCGCTTCCCCATCAACTCGGATGGCACGGTGGACATCCTGCGCAAACCCGAGCAGCAACAGGGCGAGCTGAGCGTGCGCGCTGGTAAGGGCGTGGAGCTCTACTCGCTGACGTTTGGGTAGTGCTGGCGGAATTTGCGGTATCCCACAGACCTTTCGCTACAAGGCAGTCCGGCAGACAAGCGTTCGATTATCGAATGGCATACCAACTGGGATGTCGCACCCCGTCACTAAACTGAGCTCTACACCCACCGGAATGGAGGACTAGGACGTGGCCGTCAATTTCAACACCATCCGAGGCGTCGATCAGTGGGTTGATGCCTTCCCTGAGCAACTCCAACCACTTGATTCTGCTCAGCGCGCCGACCTTGCGGAAGCCCTAGCGCTCGGAGTTCATGAGGGGTGGAAGCCTACTGCCGAAGATGCCCAAGCGCTCGCCGACCAGGCAGCTGGAAAGCGACCCGAATTAACCATTCAGGACTGCATGGAGGCTGCGAAAGAATCTACAAAATCCGAATGACTTCTGTCTGATCTAGACGACATCGCCGTCGAATTCGAAGGGCAACACCATGCGAAATCACCGGCGACGAGGCTGCGCTAGAAGTTATCGAATCCAGCGGCTACGGTGACCGCGAGCGTGCCAAGTGCCTAGCCGTCTCCTCAAGGATTCCGACTTTGCATCAAACTGAGAATCAAAGTTTCAAACTTTGAACGAAAGTGCGACTTTCAACGAATCGTTTCATAGTTTCATTCACACTTAGACTCCAACCGCTACTCGCGGCTGTAAACCGTCGCTTTTCGTCCCTGACCCCCGACCATGGACACGTATCCCTGTGCGAGGAGTGGATCAAGTGCGTAGCGGACCTGCGCAGGAGACAGACTCGTCCTATCCTGCAACTCCTTCATTGTCGCTGATCCGTTCAAGCCAATGGCTTCATAAACTTTAGGAACGTTCTTTCCCAAGGATCGTAGAATCTGCTCGTCCGTGCTCTTACGACGCGCCTTATCGCCAGAACCGGTCTCCTCTCCGACGGCGTAATAGACGCCGTCTTCGTAATTAAGGAACCCATTATCCGAGAGCTGATCAAGCATCCGTCGACATGCTCTCTCGCCCAACGGGGCGTACATCTGCACGATGCGCTGCCGCGTCGCCCCGCCCTGACTACGTAGATTCACCAGTAGATCTTCTTCAATCGGAACGAGACGCCGCTTTCCTTGTCGTTGCAGATCCTCGAGCCATTTATCCTCGATCTCACTGAAACGTGAACCGCGGGGAAATAACACTTTAAACGTGACACCGGTATCGATGAACTGCGGCTTTGGCAAACGAGCCTCCCTCGTAGCAGTGAGAATCTCTTGAATTCCACCACCTTCACCCTCGATGACGCGCTCACCATCCGGCGTCCTTAGATAGCGTGCAATCTCATAAAGCCGCTTGTTTACAGGGGCTTTGGTCAGCTCCGGGCTTTCCAGCTGGGATGCGGATAATCCACGCAAACCACCCGGGCTGACCACTACAAGCATCTTCTCCGTAATTCGAACCTCGACTTTTTTGCCCACCTCCACGGATGGCCCCAGATCCCGGTGAACCAGGGCATTCGCCAGCACCTCTCGGATAGCCGAAGGCGGAAACTCCGGTTCATCGACAAGATGGCCAATTTCCGTATACCTGCTCACCGTGTCCGAGTTTTGCCTAATCCAGTTCATAATCTCCACAAGCATCACCGGCAGTGGACCTTCAATCTCCTTGAGATTTTTATGGCGCCCCATTCCATCACCTCGAGCCAACCTCACCGCAACAGTTGCGCCAAGAGCAGGTTCAACTGACTGAGGCAGATAACCGAGCGCATACAAACCCCCCAAACGAAGATTGCCCTGGTTATCGGTTACGTTAGAAATTTGGAGCAACTGTGAGTCATCGTCAATCCTGGATAGGCGAGTTCTAGACTGGCGCACCGATTCGATAAAGCTCCTTAGCGCCTCGCCATCGAGCACACCAGTATCGGTTCCATGAACAATCTGAAAATCGAAGTTCGTTTGTTGGCTAGCCGTTAGCGCAGAGAGCTCTAGCATCTTTAGATCGTTAGAGTTCATCTGATAATCGCCATCAGCTTGACGCAGGTATGCCTTGTTCTTGAACCTTGCCGGTTTCTCTGTCGGTGTCAACGGTGTGACTTCCACCACCAAAACGTGTTTTCTGTCAATAATGTGGTGAAAGAACTCAAGCTGCGGGGCCGGCTTCACTGAAGACCGGCTGACCGATGCGATCGCCTTCTGCATTTCCGCTGGGTTTTCAATACCGGTGACTTCAAAACCTTTTCGCTCGCTAACGCCAAGAATGATCGCGCCAGCTTGCGGCATATTGGCGAATGCGCATAGCGTCTCACCGATGTTCTCCGGAACACCTCCTGCCGCGGTTTTACATTCAACAAGAGTCGTGTCGTCCCCGAAGGCACGGAGCTCCCTGATCATTTCCGCAAGACGTTCGGCATTCCAACTCATGATGATCAGTCTAGATCACTTTTCACACTTTCACTACCTGCTCATTCACAGTTTGAACCTCAAAGTGTGAATTAAAGTGTGAAATAGCTAGCAGTTTCACACTTTGATTTATGAGTTTGGACTTTAACCCTTAACCCGAAAGCGCTCTGGACACCACAGATACAAGAAGGGTTAATAGACAAAAGGGATGCGGACGAAGGTTACAGCACGTGCATATTGCCATAAATCTGCTCATCTCGTGAGCTGGCGGAATCTAGTCGATGTAGATGCTATTGACGAACGAGACTGGCCTGGAAAGCAAGAGAATATTAAAACACTCCACTGCAAACCAAAAGGTTAAACTGGCGAAATGACCATGTCAACTGACTATGTGCGCTGGATTGGAATTGCAGCGTGGACCGGTGGTTTAGCCATCCCACGAAACTGCCAGGCGTTGGCTGTTCTTCCGGGGGATTCTCCCAGAAGAATCTTAATCCAGAGCGCCGGGGGACGCGCCACAACATTCGAGGACATTGAGCGTGAGTACACACATATCCAATGGTTGCTAGCTGGAGCTCCTAGTGATGAATCTGTGCTGGATTATGTGAACCACCAGCAGCTCTGTTTAACGCATTATGACCTCATCGACCATGACTTCGCCATCCTGGATGTCAGCGATAGCGCGTGCGGGAGCAAAAACTACTCCTTCAGGCAGTCGTCTGCCGCTGATCGCCGCCCCGACTACAGTCCCAAGGAAGCATTAGCTGCAGCTCAGCGTCTCAGCAACTCCGCGATAGGATCGGCTCTTTCAGAACATATTCCTGCCTGGAATATGGCCGAGTCATTAGGGCTGCTAGCTCTTGCTGTTCGTGAATACTTCACGGGCGCGGTAGTACGGAAACTTACTCGGAAGTATGTAAAGGATCTTCGTTCGGATTCTCTAAACACCCAGGAAGTTCTCGGTTGTGGCCGCCTCGCCTATAGTGTGGCGTTTAAAGTTAATGATGACTCTGCAACCACCGCTCCGGTGATCACCCTGCACGTTCAGGAAGATGATCCTCTTTTCACAGCATCTGTGTTGAGGCACATCGTTGACCGGGCACAGGCTTTCGCTAGCGCATGTGGAAGTAGCGTTCATTGCGAGTCGGTATTCCACAACATCATTTTCCACCAGGCGTTCCCTAGCACCGTCCATGAACCGGATGCTGAAGAAACACCAATCATTCTGTACCGAATCCCGCTCAGCGCTGAGCTTCTCCCTGTCCAATCCTTAACGCAGGTGTTGGGTGACAGCGCCGCCCGCACAGCCGATAACGCACTGAGAGAGCCTCCCCAACGGAGTTTGCTAAGTATTCGTCGACTCCCAGATAGCGGCATCATACGGGTACGCAGCTTCATCCCAGGAACAAGCATCGTCGATCGTGCAATTCACCGCGGCGGCTATCTCGCATCCTCGGAGCTTGTTTCTAAATTGCAACAGGAAAAGGCGATGGCTGATCCTGATTGTCTCGCCGCAGCTGTAACACCGACGCTGATCTGGGAATCTCTCAGCACTTGGAGTCTCGCATCCGACAGCACCGCAGGTTCAGTGTGTTCCGTGCTTAGCGTGCGTGCCAATAGCACCTCCGCTGTGGAAGGTTCCATTCATCAACCACTGCTGACAGTTGAGGTCGATGAGCAGGCGCCACTCGGCACCGTGGCACATGACGTGTGTGATGTTCTCGGTGACCTGGGCATCGATTCCTTTACGGACTTCCCGATTGAGTTACTGTGGCTCGATCCACCGAAAGAGGCCGGCGTCAGCACCTCCTCTCCCAACGCTGCACCCCCACAGGCCACGTCGCTGGAACTCCCCATCTTATGGCCCCGTGCGTTAGGGGCACGATCAATAGCTGTCACAAATCAGGCACTCGCGCTCGCCGCCGTTCGCCGTGCTCTGCGCCACTGTTGCACCAAAGGCCTGTCATGGATCGGGGTAGCTCATGCTAGAAAAACCTCTGCCAGTGGGAGGCATCTGATTAGGGTGGCGGTCGCGTTCGAGTCTGAATACGCAGACAAAGTGGCCGTCAATCAGGAATTGACCCTCGCAGTGAATGCGGTTTTTGCCGAAAACTCTATCGGCCCACATGTCACGTGCGAGGTTATCGATGCTAACCAAATAACCGACGTTTCAACATGGGTCACGGCGGCTGGGTACCATCCCGTTACTGGTTTCCTGCCTGCATATATTCAACTTGAACACCTCAACACCGGCTATGCACCAAATTCTTGATCGCTATCACCCGAGGATTGATACCCATGCTGGGGTGGTCTGAGAATTAGGTTCAGTAGGCTTAAGCGACTGCCTGCTGCTTTTTCTTCCAATTCTCCGCATACCTGCCCGGGCTGAGATAGCCCAACACCGAGTGCGGATGTTCAGAATTGTACCGACGCGATCACCAGTCAAGCATGACCCTGGCGTGGGTGAGGTCCTCAAAAAGATTATCCTCACGTAGCTCGTCGGGCATTCGATGGGCCGAAATGACCGCCTTGCGCATTGATTCCATTGATTTCGATACTCGCCGCTTCGATATTCACCGCACGGATGAACACGATGGTGGAAAGTACAAGGACGGCACTCCAAGAAAACCACAAACGGCGTACTGTACCTTTTCCGAGCACTCTCGTACCGGAGCTTCGAGAGTTGACGAAGAACAAAGCACCAGGAGATCGGGTCTTTCAATCAGACCGGAGAAAGCGGCGTAAAAGAATCCCCGTGTAAAACCAGTGTGAAACAAAAC
>NZ_JAKMUV010000016.1:0-37677 GCF_027570165.1 Corynebacterium macclintockiae | reverse complement strand
GTGAGGGCGGAGCGCAAACGCATGGTGGTCCTTTGCTGGTAGTGAGAATTGCATTAAGTTTCTTAAATAGTACTCACACTTCCGCTATTTCCGCTGGGTTTGGCGCGGTCTGCTAGCGCTTGATATTTGCGCCATGCTGTCAGTAATTGCCGAGTTTCCTGGGGTGCTGTGTAGGTCGGAAAGGGGTGAAGAAAGGACCTAAAGTAGCGATCGGAAGTCTTGCAGGCTTCCTCGGGAGGGGTGGGAGTGGCGGGTTCGTCTTGGCGGGAGGGAGCTAGCTCCCCCGTGGACGGTTGAACCTGCTCCACGGAGGGGTTCTGGGATGCGGAATTGTCGGAAAAGTTGCAAAACGTAAATCTCGGGACACATCTCTGGTTGCGGAGAACGCTCTGACCAGGCATTTTATGTAGATGAAAAATGTACCCAATAACGTTCTGCAACTTTTCCGACAATTAAGCCCCAGTGTTGGGCTTTATGGGTGCGCTCGACAGCGCAGAGCGGAGTCAGTCTGGGTGGATGGGGTGTGCTGGGCGTTGGCCTGGGTAGATCGAGATGTGCTGGGGTGTCGGCCTGGGTAGATCGAGGTGTGCCGAGGTGCTGAAAATGGGGCTTCAGGGGCGGAAATGTCGCTAGAACGGGAATGCGCAACCGTGTGCCATGGGCACCCTTCTGGCGGAAAGTCTCTGACCTGCGGTTTTGCAGTAGTGCAAATTGTTTGCAGTAACGCATTCCCGTTCTAGCGACATTTGAACTGAAGGCCTGGCGGCCACCATGCCAGCCAGGCCGCCAAACCAGTTAGTCCCCTACGCCTTCGGCGCAGTCACCGTGTACTGCCACGCGCCCAGCGCAGCGTTTGCGCCAGCACCCTGGGCAATCACGATCTGCTTGAAGGGCACTTCCGTGCAGTCGCCGGCGGCGTACACGCCAGGGATGTTGGTGGCATTGTGCTCGTCCACCACGATCTCGCCCATCTTGTTCAGCTCCAGGCCACTCTCGCCCAGCCACTGGGTATTCGGCACCAGGCCGATTTGGATGAACACGCCCGCGACGTCCAGCGACTTCGACTCGTCGTTAGTGCGGTCCGTGTAGGTCAGGCCGGTGACGTTCTTGCCGTCGCCCACGATCTCCGTCGTAGCTGCCGACGTAATCACGTCGATGTTCGCGGTTTCCTCCACGCGCTGCATCAGGATGTCATCCGCGCGGCAGGCCTCGCCGAACTCCAGAACCGTCACGTGCTTCACCACACCTGCCAGGTCCAGCGCGGCTTCGATGCCCGAGTTTCCGCCGCCGATCACGGCCACGGACTTCCCCTTGAACAGCGGGCCGTCGCAGTGCGGGCAGAAGGTCACGCCCTTGTTGCGGTACTCTTCCTCGCCTGGAACGCCCAGGGTTCGCCACTGTGCGCCCGTAGCGATAACGAGGGCACGGGCGCGCAGGGTGGCGTCATCCCCAAAGTGCACCGTGTGTAGGCCACCCTCCTCGGTGGCAGGGGTCAAGCCGGTCGCGGCCTGGGCCTTCACCACGTCAATGTCGTACTGGCCGACGTGCTCTTCGAACTCCGCCGCCAGCTTCGGCCCCTCGGTGGAGGGTACGGAGATGAAGTTCTCGATGGAGTTCGTGTCCAGCACCTGGCCGCCGAAGCGCTCGCCGATCAGGCCGACGCTCAGCCCCTTGCGGGCAACGTAGATGGAGGCCGCTGCACCCGCCGGGCCCTGGCCAACGACCAGCACCTCGTAGGGCTTCTTCTCGTTCAGCTTCTTCGCCTCGCGCGCGGCGGAGCCAGTGTCCAGCTTGCGCACGAAGTCTTCGATGGTGGTGCGGCCCTGGCCGAACTCCTCGCCGTTCAGGTAGATGGTCGGCACGGCTAGGACGTTGTTCTCCTTGACTTCGTCCTGGAACAGCGAGCCCTCCACCGCGGTGTGCTTGATGCGTGGGTTCAGCACCGCCATGGTGTTTAGCGCTTGTACGACGGTCGGGCAGTTCTGGCAGGTCAGGGACATGTAGGTGACGAACTCGTAGTCACCGTCCAGGTTTTCTACCTGCTCGATCAGGTCCTGGTCTTCCTTGATCGGGTTGCCGCCGACCTGCAGTAGCGCCAGCACCAGGGAGCTGAACTCGTGGCCCATCGGGATGCCCGCGAAGGCCACGGAAATGTCGCTACCAGTGCGGACGATGCTGAAGGAGGGCTTGCGCTCGTGCGCGTCGTCGTCGCGGTGGGCAGTGATCTTGTCGGATAGCCCGGCGATGTCCTGCAGCAGCTTCTCCAGGTCCTCGGAGGCCGAACGATCGTCCAGGCTGTACACCAGCTCGATGTCCTTGGTGATGCGGGGGACGAGCTGGCCGAGCTGCTTGCGCAGGTTGTCGTCCAGTAGTTGCTTAGCCATGGGGTGCTCTCTTTCTTTGTTTATTGACGCCACCCTGCGGGGGTGCGCCACACGTGGGTTCTTCGGGGGATGGGATTTGTTGGTGGGGTAAAGGCACTAAAAACGGCGGGCGGGATCCGTAAGTGGAAAGCCCGGCCCGCCGTGGGTTTCCCGCCTGGGTGCGGCGGGGGAGTGGAAGGGGAAGTTAGATCTTGCCAACCAGGTCAATGCCCGGGGTCAGGGTGTCTTCGCCCTCTTCCCACTTGGCGGGGCAGACCTCGCCCGGGTGCTCTGCAACGTACTTAGCGGCCTTGACCTTGCGGACCAGCTCGGAAGCGTCACGGCCGATGCCCTCGGCGGTCTGCTCGATGTACTGGATCTTGCCCTCCGGGTCTACCAGGAAGGTTGCGCGGTCTGCCTGGCCGGCGCCGGGACGCATGTTCTGGAAGTTGTTGGTCAGCTGGCCGGTGGAGTCGCCCAGCATGTAGTAGTTAACCTTGCCGACCTGCTCGGACTCTGCGTGCCATGCCTTGTGCACGAAGTGGGAGTCGGTGGATACGGCGTAAACCTCTACGTCCAGGCCCTTCAGCTCTTCGTAGTGGTCAGCCAGGTCGCCCAGCTCGGTGGGGCAGACGAAGGTGAAGTCGCCCGGGTAGAAGAAGAAGATGGACCACTTGCCCAGGACGTCGTCCTTGGAAACCTCGGTGAACTCACCGTTGAAGAAAGCGGGGTTCTTGAAATCCAGAATCTCGGTGTTGATGAGGGACATGCTGTGCCTCCTTGGGGGCTTGGTTTCGGGTTTAAGTTGGCAGTTATTCACAACCGTCGCCACAAAGCCTACCGATTTTCTTCAGTCTTGTTTTGAAGTTGAAGTGGATCATCGGGGGCGGCAATGTGGGCTGCTTGATTGCGATCCACCACCCATTATAGCGATGGCTTTGTAAAAGTCAAGGATTGATAGGTTTAGATTGGTGGCGGGCTATGGGTTTAAATCGGAGGTCGCTATCAATGCTGATTTATGGGGCCTTGCGTGCGGTTTGTGAGGCTTCGTATGTGATGAACCTCTCTTAGGGCTTGAGGGAGAGTTGCCCGGGAGGCTAATATTGCGCATTCAAACAGACAGACAGATCGGTTCATTTTTAGTTTGGAGTAGGGGAACCCATGATTGTCACCGGATTGGCTTTAGGTGCTGTCCTTGGCTGGGTCATGCAACGCGGCAGGTTCTGCGTAACCGGCATGATTCGCGACATTTTCTTGAATAAGACCTGGCGGGGCTTCACCGCCCTGCTTATCGTCATCGCAGTCCACGCGGTCGGCCTTGCCGCCCTCACAACTGCGGGAGTGATTACACCTGAGTACAAGCAGTTCGCACCGCTCGCCGTCGTGCTGGGTGGTCTGCTTTTCGGCATGGGCATCGTGCTGGCGGGCGGCTGCGCATCCGGCACGTGGTACCGCTCCGCCGAAGGCCTTATCGGCTCGTGGCTGGCACTGGTCTTCTACGCAGGCAGCGCCGCCGCTATGAAGGGCGGTTCGCTTAACGCCCTCAACGAGGGACTGCGCAGCTGGGAGCTGCCCATCACCACCATCCACGGGTCTCTGGGGCTCTCCGTGTGGTGGCTCGTCATCCCATTCACGCTAGGGGTTGCTTTCCTTACCCGCCACTTCCTCGCTCAGGAAGCTAAGGCGCCGAAGATGGCGACCCTGAAGCCGAAGAAGACAGGCCTCGCGCACCTACTGGCGGAAAAGCCCTGGCACTTTTACCCCACCGCGGCCATCATCGGCGCGCTGGGTGTGCTCGCATGGCCGCTGTCGGCAGCGACGGGCCGCAACGACGGGCTCGGCATCACCAGCCCATCGTCCAACCTGTCTAAGTTCCTCGTCAGCGGCGAAGACACGGTGGACTGGGGAGTCATGCTGGTGCTCGGTCTGCTGGTGGGCGCCTTCTTTGCCGCCAAGGCGTCCGGTGAATTCCGTCTGCGCGTTCCCTCCGCTGAACAGGCAGTTCGTTCCGTCATCGGCGGCGTGCTGATGGGCGTGGGCGCCTCCGCTGCCGGCGGCTGCACCGTGGGCAACGGCATGGTGCAGACCTCCCTGTTCAGCTACCAGGGCTGGGTTGCGCTGCTGTTCATCGCCATCGGAATTGGCGTTGCGGCCAAGTTGTGGCTCAAGCCCACCGATGCGGTGCCGGGGCAGGCGTCTAACCCGACGCCCAACCAGCCGAGCCAGTCGCAGTCTTCCCCGCGCACCGCACAGTCTGCACAGTCCACACAGTCCGCTGCAGAGCAGAAGGCCATGGCGGCAGAGCTGGGCTTCCAAACCACGGGCACCCTGCTGCTGGATCGCAAGGCCACGGCTGCGGAAAGCGCCGAATCGAGTGGCATCGGCGGGGACAGTGACCTCGGCAGAGACAGTGACCTCGAGCTGGTCGGCGACCGGACTTACAAGCTCGACACCCTTGGTGCGGTTTGCCCGTTCCCACTGGTGGACGCGAAGGCGGCAATGGCCGACCTGTCCGTCGGGGACTCGCTGCAGATTGACTTCGACTGCACCCAAGCCACCGATGCCATCCCGCGTTGGGCTGCCACCGATGGCCACGAAGTCACGAACTTTGAGCAGACCACCGACGCAGGCTGGACCATCACCGTGAAGAAGGGCAGCTAGGCCACCAGCAGCCTATTCGGTCCCCACCGCCCCGCATTGGGGGTGGTTGGGGCGAGAGGGGCGTCACTAAGAAAAGCGAGCAATGGGCGAGCACGGCAACAATGGGCACATGAGCGACTCACCGGTAACTAGGCACACAATCTTCCAGAACTCCCTGATGACCGCCCTGCTGGACGGCATTTACGACGGCGAGATGACCGTCGGCGAGCTGCTGGGCAAGGGCAATTTCGGGCTGGGGACGTTCGACGCGCTGGATGGCGAGATGGTCATCATCGACGGCGTTTGCTACCAGCTGCGCCACGACGGCAGTGCCACCCGCGCCGATCTGGAAACCCGCAGTCCCTATGCCGTGGCCACGAACTTCGTGCCCCGCATCCGCCGCCGCGCCCCGCAGAACATTCGCCGCGCGGACCTGTCGAAGTTCATCGACGGCATGACGCCCTCCTCGAACTACATGTACGCCGTCCGCATTACCGGGCACTTCAGCAGCGTGGTCACCCGCACGGTCGTGAAGCAGAAGCCGCCCTACCGGCCGATGGTTGAGGCGACGGATGATGACGCCGAGCAACACTTCACCGACGTCACGGGAATTATCGCGGGCTTCCGCACGCCGGTTTACGAGAAGGGGATTTCCGTCCCCGGATGCCACGTGCACTTCATCGACGATTCGCGCACCGTCGGCGGGCACGTGCTGGACTTCACCCTGGAAGAGGGAAAGATCGAACTCTGCCCAGGGACCGACCTGGAGCTACGCCTGCCGCTGACTAGTGCATTCTCCGAGGCGAATCTGGACCCGGAGGACCTGGATGCGCAGCTGCACAAGACGGAAGTAAAGGACTAGCCCCAGCTAGTGGCTCCGCAGAACCAATAACCGGGGCTAGTCACTAAAGGGGCGATAGAAGAACTACTTCTTCAGGGACTCCAGCGGGGTGAAGCGCTCGCCGTACTTAGCGGCCAGCTCCTCGGCGCGGGCAACGAAGCCTGCAACGCCGCGGGTCGGGTAGTCGCCACCGTCGCGGTCCGCGACCTTACCCTCCGGCAGGGTAGCGGCGGCCGGGCGGTCGTAGTTCTTGATGTACTGGCGGGTACCGCCGGTCCAGGCCGGGAAGCCGATGCCCATGATGGAGCCGATGTTGGCATCCGCATCGGAGGTCAGCACGCCCTCGTCGATGCACTTCTGGGTCTCCAGAGCCTCGGCGAACAGCGGGCGCTCCACCAGGTCGATGAAGGCCGGCGCGTCAGCCGGAACGTTGGAGCCAGCAGCCACGCCGCTCGGGTCAGCGTCAGCCTTCTGGGCTGCGCCGGCGGCAGCGGTGTCCAGGCCGGTGCCTGCAACGGTGGACTCGCCGTCAGCGACCTTCACCTTGCCGGCGCCCAGCTCGTCCCACAGGCCGCGCCACAGGCCGGTGCGGCGGCCTTCCTCGTTGTACTCGTAGAAGCCCTTGCCCTCGAGCTTGCCCGGGCGGTCGTAGACGTCCAGCATCTTGTCCACGATCTCGGTCACGCCACCGTCGTCGACGGTCAGGCCAGCGGCCTCCTGAGCTGCCTTGGTCTCGGAGCCGATCTTGCGGGCCAGCTTCAGGTTCAGCTCGTCCTGCAGCTGCAGCGGCGGTGCCGGGTAGCCAGCCTGGCGGCCAGCGGCCTCGATGACGGCCGGGTCGATGCCCTCAGCCAGCATGCGCATAGCCTCGTTCAGGAAGAAGCCGATGACGCGGGAGGTGTAGAAGCCGCGGGAGTCGTTCACGACGATCGGGGTCTTGCGGATCTGGCCGGTGAAGTCCAGGGCTGCAGCCAGGGTCTCGTCGGAGGTCTCCTCGCCCTTGATGATCTCCACCAGCGGCATCTTGTCTACCGGGGAGAAGAAGTGGATACCGATGAAGTCCTTCGGGCGCTTCACGCCGGTAGCCAGCTCGGTGATCGGCAGGGTGGAGGTGTTGGAGCCCAGCACGCAATCCTCCGGCACGGCTGCCTCGATCTCCGCCCAGACCTTGTGCTTCAGCTCGGTGTTCTCGAACACGGCCTCGATCACGATGTCACAGTCGGACAGGTCGGAGTAATCGACGGAAGGCTTGATGCGGTCCAGCAGAGCCTTGGACTTCTCCTCGGTGGTCTTGCCGCGCTTCAGCGCCTTGGCCTCCAGGCCCTCGGAGTAGGACTTGCCCTTCTCGGCAGCCTCCATCTTGATGTCCTTCAGCACAACCTCCATGCCAGCCTTCGCTGCCACGTAGGCGATCGCTGCACCCATCATGCCGGCACCAACCATGCCCAGCTTCTTGAACTGCTTCTTCTCAACGTCCTTCGGGCGGGAGCCGCCACCGTTGCAGTACTGCAGGTCGAAGAAGAATGCCTGCATCATGTTCTTGGAGGTCGTGCCGGTGACCAGCTCCACGAAGTAGCGGGTCTCCACAGCCAGGGCCTCTTCGATGTTCTTCAGCTGTGCGCCCTCAACGGCGGCCTTCAGGATGGCCTTCGGAGCCGGCATCGGTGCGCCCTTGATCTGCTTGGTCACGTTAGCCGGGAAGGAGGGCAGGAACTGTGCCAGCTTCGGGCTGGTCGGGGTGCCGCCCGGGATCTTGAAGCCCTTCTGATCCCACGGCTGGGATGCTTCCGGGTTCTCCTTGATCCACTTCTTGGCAGCGTCGATCAGCTGGTCTGCCGGGACGACCTCGTCGATCAGGCCGGTCTTCAGTGCGTCTTCTGCGCGGAACTGGCGGCCGGTGGTCAGGACCTTCATCAGTGCGTCCTGGATGCCCAGCATGCGGACCACGCGGGTCACACCGCCGCCACCCGGCAGCAGACCCAGGGTGACCTCTGGCAGGCCAACCTTTAGGCCCTTGGCGTCAGAAGCAATGCGGTGGTGCGTGGCCAGAGCGATCTCCAGGCCACCGCCGAGCGCCGCACCGTTGATGGCGGCGACGACCGGCACGCCGAGGGTCTCGATGGCGCGCAGGCCGGCCTTCATGCCGTTGATCTGCTTGGTGATTGCTTCTGCGTCTTCCGGGGTGGACTTGATCATCGACTTGATGTCGCCGCCGGCGAAGAAGGTCTTCTTCGCGGAGGTAATGACCACGCCCTTGGCCTCGCCGGATTCCACTGCGCCCTGCAGCTTCTCCACCAGCTCAGGCAGCTCGCCCTGGAAGGTGTCGTTCATGGTGTTGACCGGCTGGTTCGGGTCGTCCATGGTGATGGTTACGATGCCGTCGCCATCCTGGTCCCACTTGAACATGCTCATGTGTGATGCTCCTTGTTTTATTTATTGACGCCCTCACGCTTGCGTCCGCGGGAGGTTGTCAGAGGAAAATTGAGTGTTTCTTGTGTTTTGGTCTGCGGGAAGGTCGGTTAGACGCGCTCGATGATCGTGGCCACACCCATGCCGGCTGCGACACAGAGGGTGATCAGGGCGTAGCGGCCGCCGGTGCGGTGCAGCTCGTCGACGGCGGTACCGGTGATGATCGCGCCGGTCGCACCCAGCGGGTGACCCATGGCGATGGCGCCGCCGGAGACGTTCAGCTTCTCGTCCGGGATGTTCAGCTCGCGCTGTGCACGCAGAACGACGGAGGAGAATGCCTCGTTGATCTCCCAGATGTCGATGTCCTCGGGCTTCAGGCCAGCCTTTGCCAGAGCTGCGCGGGAGGCCGGTGC
Organism: Corynebacterium macclintockiae; assembly: GCF_027570165.1. Classification (NCBI taxonomy): domain Bacteria; kingdom Bacillati; phylum Actinomycetota; class Actinomycetes; order Mycobacteriales; family Corynebacteriaceae; genus Corynebacterium; species Corynebacterium macclintockiae. The sequence goes on along the minus strand of NZ_JAKMUV010000016.1, from coordinate 29,011 downwards.
CGGGGCGGTCAGCATGATGGTCGGCTCCACACCGGAGGTGGCGACGGAGACAACGCGGGCGCGCGGGGTCAGGCCGAAGTCCTTACCAGCCTGCTCGGAACCGATGGCCAGCAGGGCTGCGCCGTCGACGATGCCGGAGGAGTTACCGGCGTGGTGCAGGTGGTTGATGCGCTCCAGCTGCGGGTACTTGGTCTGTGCGACAGCGTCGAAGCCACCCTGGTCGCCGATCATGGCGAAGGCGGGCTTCAGGCCGGACAGGCTCTCGACGGTGGTGCCGGGGCGGATGGTCTCATCGCGGTCCAGCAGGGTGATGCCGTTCTGGTCCTTCACCGGAACAACGGTGCGGTCGAAACGGCCCTCTTCCCAGGCCTTGGATGCACGCTCGTGGGAGCGGGCAGCGAAGGTGTCGAGGTCCTCGCGGGTCAGGCCGTCCAGGCTGGCGATGATGTCAGCGGAGATGCCCTGTGGGATGAAGTCGTTGTAGAAGTTGGAGGCCGGATCCATTGCCAGGGCGCCGCCGTCGGAGCCCATCGGGACGCGGGACATGGACTCCACACCACCGACGAAGACCAGGTCGTCCCAGCCGGAGCGGATCTTCTGTGCGCCCAGGTTCACGGCGGTCAGGCCGGAGGCGCAGTAGCGGTTCACCTGGAAGCCGGTGGCGGTGTACGGCAGGCCGGCGTTCAGGGCGGCGGTGCGGGCGATGTCCATGCCCTGGTCGCCAACAGGGGTGACACAGCCAGCAATGACGTCGCTGATGCGGTTGGGGTCGATGCCCGGGTTGCGCTCGATGATGGCCTCGATCAGGCCGGAGAGCAGGTCAACGGGCTTCACAGTGTGCAGGGAACCGCCCGGCTTACCCTTGCCACGGGGGGTGCGGACGGCGTCGTAAATGAATGCCTCAGGGGCGCCAGTGTTACTGGTCATGTCAGTCCTATTTCCTATCGTTCTCGACAGTGATTCATTAGTGCAATGATCGGCTAGGGCAGTGGCTCGTTAATCCAGTGACCTAGCAGGTCACAACACTAGACTTGTGTCTCACGCCACATTACCCGTTCTTCGGGGAAATAGTTGTAGTCTTATGTCTTTTTCTGCCCCTTTATGGTGCCCCCGCTCCAATGGAGTTTGTGTTAGATCTTCTGGAACACCAGCACCAGGTTGGAGACCGCGAATTCGCGCAGCCCCGGAACCTGCACCATCCACCATGCCCACCAGGGGTGATAGCGGGGGAATGCGGCCACTAGCTCGGCGCCGTCCACCTTGCGCGCATACTCCAGCCCCTCGCCGGCGGAGACGTTAAACAGACTCTCACCCCAGCGGTTCTTCGGCGGCTTGCCCATCTTCTTCTCGTAGCGCCGGGCGGCAAACTCGCCACCCACGTAATGCTGCCACAGGCCGGTTTCGTGCCCGCCGAATGGGCCAAGCCACACCGTGTAGCTGTAGATCATCACTCCGCCTGGCTTCGTCACCCGCAGCATCTCGTCCGCCATCCGCCACGGATCCGGTACGTGTTCGGCGACGTTGGAAGAGTAGGTGATGTCGAAGGCGTCACTAAGAAAAGGTAGGTCCAGCCCCGAACCCCGCACCGAGGTCTGCAGCTTGATGCCCGCGGCGGCCATCTCGCCAACGTCCGGTTCGCAGGTGTAGTAGTCCGCGCCGGCCTTGTCGAAGGCCACGCCGAAATACCCCGGTCCGCCGCCGACGTCCAGGATCTTCGCGTCGCGTAGGGGCTCGTTCTGGCCTGCACCGCGCACACCCGCGTAAATGTCGCGGATCAACCCGACCGTGTCCTCGGCCAGGTGGCCGTAAAAGATATCGGGCTGGGTCTGCTCGTACTTAAAGTCGTTCAGCAGGCCGAAGGAACGGCGCAGGGTGGCGCGGCGGCGGAAGATGCTCAACGCTTGGCGCTGCCGGGAGCGCTGTTGGGAGTGCTGGCGGGAAGGGTGGTTATTCGGGCTCATCGAGTGTCTATCTTTGCAGGTTCGGCGCCGGTTCTGCGGAAGATTCGCCAAAGCTATCTAAGGCGCGGGCGGGGCTGGCTAGAATTGTGTTCATCATGAAAGTATTGCTTCTCTGCTGGCGCGACACGGACCACCCCGAAGGTGGCGGCAGTGAGCGTTACTTGGAGCGTGTAGGCCAGCACCTGGCCACCCAGGGCCATCAGGTGGTTTTCCGCACCGCCCACTATCCCGGCTCTACGCGATCACAGCAGGTCAGCCGCAACTTTCGCTTCTCCCGCGGCGGCGGCAACCTGACCGTGTACCCGCGCGCCCTGGCGGCGATCGTGGCGGCGCGATTCGGGCGTGGCTCGCTGGCGGATATCGGTCGCCCGGACGTTGTGGTGGATACCCAAAACGGCGTGCCCTTCTTCGCCTCCCTGGTCAGCGGTGCTCCCACCGTCGTGCTGACTCATCACTGCCACCGTGAGCAGTGGTCCGTCGCTGGCCCCGTACTGTCCCGCATCGGCTGGCTGATCGAATCAACCCTCTCGCCGTGGATCCATCGCCGCCGTCGCTGGGTCACCGTCTCCGCACCGTCCGCCGAGGAGCTCGTGGAGCTCGGGGTGCCGCGCGGCAACATCGAGATCATTCGTAACGGCATCGATCCGGTTGCTCCTTCTTTGATTCCGGACGCCCCTAGCCCCAACTCCGACCACGCCAGCGAAGAGCAGACGATTCACCTGGTGGCGCTTTCCCGACTGGTTCCGCACAAGCAGATCGAGCACGCCATGGACGCGGTGGCGGCTGTGGCGCGCACCCACCCGAACGTGCGCCTGGACATCATTGGCGACGGGTGGTGGGCCGACCGACTACGGGATTACGCCCGCGAACTGGGGATCGAGCCGTTGGTGATCTTCCATGGCTTCGTGTCCGAGGAGCTGAAGCACCGGATCCTCAACCGCGCCTCCGTTCACGTGATGCCCTCCCGCAAGGAGGGCTGGGGCCTGGCGGTGATCGAGGCCGGGCAGCACGGGGTGCCGACGGTGGGGTATGAATCTTCCGCCGGGTTGCGCGATTCCATCATCGACGGGGAGACCGGTCTGCTGTGCGATTCGCCCGGCGGGCTGATGAACGCCGTCGAATACCTGCTGGATAACCCGGACAAGCGCCGGGAAATGGGGCGCGCGGCGAAGCGCCGGGCGGAGGAGTTTTCCTGGGATGCCACCGGCCGGGCGTGGGAGGCCCTCCTGCGCGAAGAGGCCGGCGCAGAAGCCCGCGCGGCGGCTGGGAGCTAGCGTTCCTCTGTCTTGGCCCGCCCCGGTACCTGCATCTGGCGGACGCTGCGCCATAGCCAAATGCACAGGCCCCACATCATGAGCATCCAATAGAACGTCATGCCAACGAACAGCGGCGCCTGATCCTGCACCGGGGAACGCGGCAGGGTAGGGCTTTGCACGCGGTAGAGGTCGTAATTATCGGCACTGAGGACGCGTCGGATGCCCTGCGAATTCAGCACCTGCAAGGCCTTTGACATGGCCGCGCCATCAGAGATGGAATACCAGTCCACCACCACCCAACTCACGCCATTGCGCTGCAGGGTGTTCTTGCCGCTCATCAGGTCCGACAGGATCTTCATACTGGCCGGATTGCCGTCCACCATCTTGCCGTCCACGATCAGGAACCCGGGATCCATCGGCGAGCCCGGTAGCAACTTCAACCCCGGGTCGACGTGCGGACGATCATGCCGAGTGCGGTAGTTGCCCGGGGGCAGCAAAACGATCTTTCCATTAGGAGCCCCGGAAACGATGTTGGCCATCTGTTCCCACGTGCTGGACATCTGTACTCGTTTCAGCGGAGCCACGTCGACGGGGAAAGCCGGTACGGTCAGCACGCACGCAACTGCCAACCCGGCCGCTGCCGCGCGTGGCGCCCACGTGGCGCGCGCGAACTTTCCAGTGGACTTCTCGGCAGACTTCCCATCGGTGCGGCTGGGGTCCAGCCGTTCCACGGTCACCGCAATCAGCAGCACGAATCCGGGGATGGCCAGGCAGACGAACTTCGAGGTATCGCGGAACATGCCCGCGCCGGGAACGTGGCTAATGGCAAAGCCCATTAAATCCACGCCCCAACCGGTGGCCAGCAGAGGGGGCGTCACTAAGGAAAGAACCGTCAGCACCGCAACGGCGCGGTAGACCTGCCACAGCTCCTTGAAGCCGAGCAGCAGAACCACGCACAAAACCACGCCGACGACGACGGAAAACAGGGTGCGCGACGGCGGGATGGCATCCGCGTTCCATACTCCCGACAGACCCATGGTGGAAGCCAGGGGGCCCAGGAAGGTCTCGCCGCGGGTGGAGAACAACGCGGCAGACAGGGCATCGGAGCGGGTCTCCGAAGAATTAGATACCCACAGGGCGGGAAGCACCCACGGCAGTGAGGCGATGGCGCTGGCAACAAGATTGCGTATACGTTCCCCGTGCGAAGGGGCAAAGACTAGCGACGTCAGCAGAGCTAGCACCAGGCCCGTAGGGACGAAACCGCACAGGCAGATCGCCACATACAGCAAACCATGGCGCCGCGCGGCTGCGAGATAAGCAACGGCGGGCAACAACATCCCCGCGGTGGCGACCGTCCACTGGCCTTGCAGGAAACGCTCAATGACGAAGGGATTCCACACCACGAAAAGAGCCGCCACGAGCTGCGCGGACAATCGCCCACCCGCCATATCGCGCACCATCGCGCCGGCGAAATAGCAGCCCAGAAGACACGAGCCGATGACCAGCGCGCTGGCCAGCATCGTCGAGGGAATCGTGGGGGAGAACAAGGCAAGGATCGCATCCTGCGGCAACGCGCGCGGGGCTCCATCGTTGATGCCCAAGTTGTTGGAGTTTTCCGGCAGCGAGTGCGGGACGAACATATCCCGCAGCATGAAGGCCTTCGAAGAATCGGGGCGCAACCCCAGCCAAAAAGGCCATAGCGTGACCAGCGAAATAAGGAAAGACCACCCCTGCACGATCAAACGATCGCGCGTGGCGGTGGTCTTGGGTTGCTGCGATCTCACAGCGAACAGTCTAGTGGGTCAAAGGGAATTATTTACTGGCGAGGCGTGCAGAGCGGTGCGCGATCCAGCCGATAACCAGAAGGATCAGGCCAACAACGCCCAGGATCCACGGCAGGATGGTGCCCATCAGCTTCAGCTTTTCCTTACCCTCGGAGGCCTTCTTCATCTGCGCTGCGCGGGAATCGTCGTCCCATGCGCCGGGGAAGTACACGGCGGTGCGGGTCGGGTTGTTGATTTCCTCTTCCTTGTTGTCGAAGATGCGCTGTGCGTCCTCGTCGTCCTGCGCGTAGTACTGGAAGACCTCTTCGGAACCGTTGACGAGCACGCCGGTCTCCGGCAGCACGCGGAGCACGCGGTGGACGGTGTAGTAGCGGGACATCTCGACCTCGGGGCCGAGGTCCTCCTTCTTGTCCTCGCCTTCGCCGTTCTCGCCGTCCTTCTTTTCGTCGGCCTTCTTCTCGCCTTCGCTGCCCTTGTTCTTAATCTCTTCCGGCTTTAGGCCCCACACCTTCGCCGGGAACTTCAGGCGCAGCGCGGCCAGGGTGCCCTTGTCGCCCTTGGACAGCTCACCGTCGGCCTCCAGGCGCTCGCGCAGTGCCGGGTACAGCTCGGTCGGGGGAACGGTCTGCTCGAAGCGGTAGACCTTCTCGCCATCCTGTTCTTCCTCACCGACGTAGTCGATCGGCTGGGTCTTCAGGATCTGCATGTCGAAGTAGTCGTAGGACTTGCGGTCCGTGCCCATCGGGAACTGGTAGGTGATGCCCGGGCGGGTGAACGGAGCTACGGAAGCCTCAACCTCTTCGTCCTTGCCCTCCTTGGCGGCTGCATCCAGCGCCGGGGCGTTCAGCTCAATAGAGGAAGTCGGATCCGGTACCGGCATCTGGGTCTTGCGATCCAGGGTGACGTGGTCGATCGACGCGCTGATCAGGTTCTTTGGCTCTTCCTTGTCCGTACGGAACAGGGTCTGGCCGGCCTCCAGCGTGACGACCTTCTTGTCCGAAGGCTCCTGTGCAGTGGTGAAGCGCTGGGACTGCATCTCCAGCCCCTTGTTGATGAAGCACTTGATCTGCGGGTTATCGCCCTTGCATTCCGGCTTGTCCTTGTTATCGCCCACTGGCTTGCCGGAAGCTAGCGCACCGGAATCCAGTAGGTTACCGGGGGTCTTCGGGGTGCCGGTGGTGGAAACCAGGTCCAGCGGCAGGACCTTGCCCTTGGGGACGACATAGGTGGGCAGGGCGAAGGCTAGGACCAGCATCGCTACGCCGAGCACAATCGCTACGGAGGAAAGGATTCTCTTCATAGGAGGGGGTTCCTGACTCTATCTGTCGAAATTTATCCGGTGACTTCATTTAGCCTTGAAAGCTTCCAATACTTTAGCCAATCAAAACTAGATACTTCGTAGTTTCAACATATTTTTCAAGAAAAGTCTGTGAAAGGCCGTTTTCCTGCGGGTTTGTGCATATGTGGGGCTAGCGTTTTTGGCTTTGCCTGTCCGGTTCGTCGGCTATGCTGATCCCGATGAGCACGAAGATCCCGAGCACGAATAAGGCCACTGCCCGCCCCGCGCCCTTTCTGCCTGCGCTGGAAGGGCTGCGCGCGATTGCCTGCTCTGGCATCATCATCACCCACGTCGCCTTCCAGACCGGGGCGGATACCGGCAACCTGCTGAACCGCATGATGGCGCGCACCGACTTCTTCGTGCCCGTGTTCTTCGCCCTCTCCGGCTTCCTGCTGTGGCGCCGCCACCGGGCGGATTTCGCGGTATCGACCTCGCACGACAACCTGCTGACCCTCGCAGGCTACTACGTTAAGCGCCTGGGGCGAATCTTCCCCGCCTACCTGGTCACCGTCGCGATCGTGTTGCTGTTCTTCCCGGTTGCGGGAGCGCCGACGGTGTGGCAGATGCTCTCGAATGTCATCATGGTGCAGATCTACGTCGACGGTGGCCTGATCGGCGGGCTGACCCACCTGTGGAGCTTGTGCGTAGAAATGGCCTTCTACCTTGTGCTTCCTGTGATTGCGGTGGCGTGGGGGCGTCAAGAAAGAAAATGGCGCATCGTGTGCATCGTCGCAGTGGCGGCGGCGAGTTTCGGCTGGGCCTTCATCCCCGCATTCGCTGAGCCACCCGCACCCGGTGGGCTGAATCCGCACATCATGCCACCTGCGTTTATCGCATGGTTTGGGGTGGGGTTGCTCGGCGCGGAGCTGGAGTCGATCGTGCAGGATCGTGCCTACGCGCGCACGGGAAAGGATGGGGCCGAAGGTATTGACGCCCGGTACCAGCTGCTGGAGGTGCGATTTGTAGCAAAGTTCCGCTGGGTGTTCTGGTTGCTGGCCATCGGCGCGCTGGCGGTCGCGGCTTCGGATGGGCCGGAGGGTCTGACTCACGCGGCGCCGGCGGAGTTCGCCCGCCGGACGCTGTACGGGCTAGTGTTCGCCGCCGCGCTGATCATTCCGTACACGCTGGCGCCGCGGTCGAAGTTCCTAGAGTCGGCGCCGATGCAGGCGCTGGGCCGCTGGTCGTATGCGATCTTCCTGTGGCACATGTCGCTGCTGTCGCTGGTGTTCCCACTGCTGGGGGTGCATCTGTTCAGTGGGTACACGGCGCTGGTGTTGGTGGCGACGTTCGTGCTGAGCGTGCCCGTCGCTGCGCTGAGTTACGCGCTGGTGGAGGAGCCCGCGCGCCGGGCGATTAACTCCTGGTGGCGTTCGGTGCGAGCTTCCGCGAAGGCCGAGGCGAGGACCGAGGCAACCACGGCCAACAGCACGACGGCGAGTGCGCCGTTCACCACGAACCCGCCCGCGTAGTAGTTTCCGCTGCCCCACGCGCCACGGATGCAGAGCGTTAGCGCGGTCAGTGCGGATAGTCCGACGATGGCCCTGACAGCCAGCAGGATGCGGCGGAGGTGGGGAGAGGTATCGGCAGCAGCGTCGACCGAGCCTGCGTCAGCCGTGCCCGTGCCAGCCGAGCCCGCAGCGATCTCCGCGGGCACCGGCATCCGGCGCGTCCGCCGCGCCACAAAGATGCACAACCCCACCAGCACCAGCGCCGCTACCAGCCCGATGGCCAGCCACGTCCGATACAAACCAGTGCCCTCGAAATGTATGGTGACCAGCCCGGACGCGCCCTCCGGGACGATCCAGCCCTGCTGCCAACCGTTGACGGTGATGGGGGTCAGTTGTGTGGTCTCGCCGTCGTGTTCCAGCGTGGCGATGCGCCCCGGGTTCGCCTGCGAGGGGCTAAACAAAATGCGCTTCTTGTCCGAGGCCTCCAGGTGCGTGGACTGCTCGCCGGGGGCGAGCTGATCCCGCGGGGTGGCCTGCTCCAAGGTCTGCGCGGCCGGGGTCTCGCGCACCGCAGCGCCGAACAGCGGCTCGGCTACCGAAAGCGCCACCCAGCGCGCGGTGGTGGATAGCGCGTGCTTCCCCGCGGGCAGGTTCAGGGTGTCGCCGCAGGAATAGTCCTGGCCGTCGATTGTCACCGGCGCCTGGTCATCGTCGGCGCACTCGGAGGAATGCACGACGACCGGCAGCTGCCCCGCACCGTTGCCGATGGATTCCGGCACCTCGAAGTTACGCAGCATCACGGATTCGCTGATTTCCTGGCCGAACACCCACCTGTTCAGCGAAGAGCCAGCGCTAGCGCCCGGTGCATCGTCCCCGTCCGCCGCGTCCACCGGAGGCACCGTCGGCACCCGCTGCGGCGTGACGTCCTCTTCGCCCGCCAGCACCTTCGCCTCGGCCACGCCGAAATCGCCGAAGGCTCCCACGATGGTCAAGCGGATCCTGTCGGCCTTGCCCGCCGGCACATTCACCTTGTTGGTCTTGCCCGGTTCCAGGGTCTTCAAGGTGCCTGCCACCACCCGATCCTGCAGGTAGGTTGTCACCTGCACCCGCGTCGGCCGCCCCTGAATGTCCAGCCGCAGCGCCAGTTGGTTGTGTGCCTCTTCCAGGCGGAATTCGATGTATTGCCCAGCCACGTTGCCGACGGTCGGCCGCCACGCGGTTCGGCGCGATCCATCCACTGCGGAGGTTGCGGACGAGTATGTTTCCGCCCCGCCGAATCCCGTCGGATCCGCGGCGGTTGAGGAGACCCGCACTTCGCCGCGCCCCTCCACGCGCGTCATCTGTTCCGGCGCCAGCTCCCGCCCATCTGCGTCGCGCACTGGGTAGTCGCGCACGGGGTTGAGCACCTTGCTTTCGTCGTCGATGCTGCGGATCTCGCTGTCTGCGCCCACCACGTTGCCGTAGTTGTGGTCGCGCAGCGCAGGCGTATCGGTCACTGTCTGTGCTGCCAGCCCTAGTTCTTTACCTTGGGACGCCCCCACGCGTGTCCTCGCTGAACCCTGCCTACCCAGGGCAGCGTCTGCCGCAGCGAGGCGGGGGAGGGATTCGGGGCCGGAATGGGCGACGTCGAGACGTTCGGCGTCAATAATCCGCAGGTCCCCAGAGCTACCAGCGCCAGCACCAGCACTGCCAACACCAGCATCGACGCGGTAGATGCGCACCTGGTCGTCGCCGAAGGAGGCGACCTCGTCGAACCCGCCGGAGCGTTCGAGGGTGTGCTGAATCCGCTTGGCTCCGGGGGTATCGGCGGCGCTCGTGAGGTCATAGCGCAGCACTAGGTAGCTCACACCCTGCTGCCACAACGTGGCGGCGAGGGAGGGGATGGCCGTGCCGGTTTCCAGCTCGCGCTGCACGCCGTCGAGGCCACGGATGGCCTCTGGCTGCACCAGCGGCACGGAGTCGCGGACGACCCACGGTACGTCCAAGAGCGGTTGGGCGGGTTCGTCGCGGGTGTTTCCCCAGGTCTGGCGGGCGAAGCGGGCCTTGGGGAGGATCATCGTGCGGGCGGGGACGTGGGAATCCCCGGCTTCCTTCGCTACTTCGGAGTTCAGCCAGTCCGCGGCCTCGGTCCAGTAGTCGGGTACCGCGCGGTAGGCATTCGCGGCGGCGATGCGCCCGGACCAGCCGGTGGCGGTGACCACGGCGACCAGCAGGCTGACGGCGATGGCGCGGGGCACTTCGGCGTGCTTCTCCGGGTTGCGCCACCGCGCCCAGCGTTCGCGGCTTAACCCCGGCCACGGCAAGCGCGCCAACCCGTGGGCGATACCCACCACCAGCACCAGCCGCACCAGCGGATCGAACTTGTGCAGGTTGCGAAGGGGCGCACCCGCGCCATCGAGGAATACGCGACCCCAGACGGAGAACGGGGAGATCGGGGCGGTGGCGAACACCATCGCAGCCACACCCACCAGTAGGATCACCAGCCAGCGACCCGCGAAAGGCAGGCGCGGGCGGGTTAGCCCCCACAGCCCCAGGAATGCGACCAGCAGGGTGCCGGCGACGAAGACGGGCTCGCCGACCAGCGCGTACCCGCCTTGGCGCTCGGCGGAAAGGAAGGCCGTCCAGCTGGTGGTTCCTCGCAGAACCTCGGCCAGGTTCATCCAGTTGGTGGTCAGCGATGCGGACTCGATGTAGTCCGTGAACGGCGGGGAGTACTTGCCCAGCAGAAGTAGCGGGCCGATCCACCAGAACGTGGCCAGCAGCCCGGCGGGCACCCACCACAGTGCAAAGTACAGGCCTACCCGCGGGCGGCGAATGCAGATGCCCAGCCAGAAGATCACCGCAGGAAGGATGGCCACGGCGGTGGCGACGGCGTTCACCGCACCCAGGCACAGCACTGCCAGGGCGCTAAGTAGGGCGTATTTGGCCAGGTAGGCCCGCGTGCGCTTGTCGGGCCAGCCACGCGTGCGACCGCTAGCCCCCCGCGCCAGCAGCGCCACACTGGCCACTGGCAGCAATACCCACGGCACTAGTGCGCACACCCACGCCTCGGAGCTAATGGCTCCCAGGGTGGTCAGTGTGCGCGGGGAGAGGGCAAAAAGAATGCCCGCGACGACCCGTGATCCGCGGCTGCCGATCCGCAGCCTCTGCAGTAGAAGAACCGTGCCGGAAAACGCCAGGGCCAGCAGCAAGCCCCACCACAGGCGCTGCACTACCCACCCGGGCAGAAAGGAAAAAACGGCGAAGAACAGGCCGTGGGGGAACAGGTACCCATAGGCCTGGTTCTGCAGTTGCCCCAGCGGGAATGTGTCAGTCCACGGATACAGCGCCTGGCCAAGGAACCCCCAGGGGTTGGCGGTCAGGTCCAGCTTCGTATCGGCGGAGGTCAGCCCCGGGGACTGTAGGAATGCGAAAAGAAACCACGCGAGGGTGGTGTACACCCAAGCGCGGCGGGAAAGGGGGCGTTGCGCCGTCGTTGGCACGTGGCGTTGCGCCTTTATTCGCTGGTGCGGCCGCCGTACTGGACGGCACCCAGGAAGGCATTGTCCTGGTTGACGGCGATCTGTTCGTCGGTGGGCAGTTCCGTAGAGTCGGCCATTGCACCTGCGCCGAAGGCGGCGCCGCCGCCCAGGACCAGGCCTGCGACTGCGGAGGCGACCAGGGCGCCCAGGCCACGACGGTTGGAGGCAGTTTCGTAAGCCATGTTAATTCCTGTTCCTATTGGGACTGTTGTGGTTTTAGCGTACTAGCTTCTTGTTGATCGTACCTAATGAAACGCCCATAAACGTTCGTTTGTGAAAACTAGTCCTCATCTTCGATCGGCGGGACGATCAGCACGGGGCGACCAGCGTTTTTGATGATGCTGTCCGACACGCTGGACTGCAGGAAGGACTTCCAGCCCGATAGTGCACGGGTTCCCGTGACGATCAGATCCACATCCAGCTCATCGGCGGCATCCACGATGGCGCTCCAGATAGCTGTTCCGGACTCTACCAAAAAGGGTTCGGTTGCAAAACCATGGGAGTTGGCCAGCTCCACGCCCTCGTTGCAGATGTTCACTGCCTCTGCGTATGCCGGATCGTCGTCTTCCGGGTGCTCGCCGGTCTCGTTGGACCAGTCGTGCTGCATCATGCCGCTCATGCCCGCCGCGCGCGCAGCCTGGCGGTGGATCGGCTCCCATACGGTCAGGATGTAGGCGTTCTTTGCGGACAGGAAGCGCCCGGAATGTTCCACGGCGCCGCGAGCCTCCGCAGAGCCGTCGTAGGCGATCAGCACCGTATCGCCGCTCGCGTCGAAGGCCTTGTGCTGTGCCTGCTGTGCTTGCTCTGCCTGCTCGGTCATGGTTATCGCTCCTCGATTGCACTCTTCGATTGGTGCTCTGCTTGTTGCGTTTGTTACTACGTTAATACTATGCCCCGTAGACACGTAGCCGCTGGCGCTTTAGGTTTCGCTCTTCTTGTTTCCTCTAGCGCTTGTTCCTTATCGACGCCCACTGACCAGCCCACCAACACCTCATCCTCGGGTACCACCACTTCCGCCGCGCCGACCTCCGGAACCTCCGGCGCTGCCGAATCCACCGCAGCCCAGGCGGATGACCGGCCGACGTGTACCCAGGTGGAGGGCAAGGCCCCTAGGGGTATGGCTGGGCGGATGCTGGCGGTGGGCGTCACAAATTACGAATCCGCAGAACAAGCCGTCGATTTAGGTGTGCGGCACCTCTTTATTGGTTCGCAGACGGACCGCAGCATCCTCAATGGGCAGGGCGACCCCGCGCGTAGCCTGGCGGCGCTGGAAAAGCGCGCGGGTGAACCGCTGACCGTCAGTGTGGATGAGGAAGGCGGGCTGGTGCAGCGCCTATCGGAGATCATTGGCGAACTGCCGAGCGCGCAGCAGATGGCGAACACCATGAGCCCCGAGCAGGTGCGTGACCTGATGGTGAAGCACGGAAAGAAGATCCGCGCTTTGGGAATCACTGTGGACTTCGCGCCGGTGGTGGACTTGGCCGGTGGTCAGAATGTTTCCGACAATGCGATCGGTTCGCGTGCTTTCAGCGCCGATCCGAAGGCGGCGGCCGACTACGCGCGGGCGTACTCGGAGGGGCTGCAGCAGGCAGGGGTGACACCTGTGTTGAAGCATTTCCCGGGCCATGGGCACGCGACGGGCGATTCGCACATGGGCGCGGTGACCACTCCGCCGCTGGAGAAAATGCAGGACAACGACTTGCTGCCTTTCCGGGAGTTGGTAGGCGTAAAGGGGATGTCCGTGATGGTCGGCCACGTGCAGGTGCCGGGGTTGGGTAAGCCTTTGCCGTCCTCGGTGAACCCGGAGGCTTACAAGCTGCTGCGGGAAGGCGGTTATGGGCCGAAGCAGGACGCCCCAGGTTTCGACGGCGTGATCTACACCGACGACCTGACCGGCATGAAGGCCGTGACGGATGCGTATCCCGGCCCGGAGGCAGCCGTGGCCGCACTGGCGGCGGGCGCGGATGTGGCGCTGGCAGCGGCCGGAGCTGTGGAGATCCCCGATGTGGTGGCGGCCATCCGCACAGCGATCGATGACGGCCGGATCCCGGAGGATCGGGTGCGCAAATCCGTGGATCGCACCTGCATTTCCAAGTAAAAGAATTCCCTGATAGGGGGTGTTCACGATAGACTTACCTGCGTGAATTCTCAGGATCAGACTAAGCAGAGCCGGCCCGTTAAGCCACGCAAGCGTCGAGGCATTCCGTGGTGGGTGTGGTTCTTTGTTGGTTTGATCGGCCTGGGGGGTGTGCTTTACGGCGTGGACTTGGCCATGAGTGAAGGCACAGTTCCCCGTGGTGTGACCGTCGGTGGCGTGGACATCAGTGGTGTGGATAAGTCCCAGGCTGAGCAGCGCTTGCGCAACGATCTGGGCGAGCGCACCCGCCAACCGGTGACGGTGAATGCGGGCAACATGAGCTCCACCATCGAGCCCACGCAGTCCGGCATGCAGGTGGATTGGGGTGCGACGGTGGATCAGGCGGGCCAGCAGCCGCTGAACCCGATTACGCGCATCCGCTCCTTCTTCGAGACCCGCGAGGTAGGCATTATCTCGCGGATCACGGATGAAAGCCTGAACCGGTCCCTGAACCGCGTGGAGCGCGAGCTGACCCGCGATCCGCAGAACGCAGCGCTGACCGTGAACAACGAAGGCAAGGCGGATATCAAGGAAGACAAGCCGGGGCAGACCGTCGACCGCGAGCTGCTGGCTTCCGAGGTGCGGGAAAACTGGCTGAACACCGACGGGCGCGTGAACGTGGAAGCCACCATCACGCCGGCGGATGCGGATAGGGACGCCGCGGAACGTGCAGCTAAGCAGTACGTGGCCCCGGCAACGGCGAAGAACCTGGTGTTCCACGGCCGCGACAAGGTCGATGGTGTGATCACCCCGCAGGACTGGCACTCCATCCTGACCTTCAAGGTGGATGGCGGGGAGTTCATGCCGCAGTGGAACACGGACAAGGCCAAGGAGGTGCTGGGTGAGCAGCTTTCCAGCACCGAGGTGGAGTACCGAGACGCGAGCTTCGAGTTCAACGGCGATGACATCAAGGTGGTGCCGTCGAAGGATGGCGTGGTCATCAAGTGGAAGGACACCTTTGGCGACTTCCAGGCCAAGGCGCTGGATAAGAAGAAGCGCGAACACAAGGTGGTCTACGAGGACAAGAAGGCCAAGTACACCACTGAGCAGGCTAAGAAGGCTCACTTCGACGATGAAGTAGGTGCCTTCACCACGGGTGGATTTAGCGGTTCCTCCGGTGTGAACATCCGCCGTGTGGCGCAGATGGTGAACGGTGCGATTGTGCTGCCGGGGGAGACGTTCTCCCTGAACGGCCACACCGGTCCCCGCGGTACGGAGCAGGGCTTTGTGGAGTCCGGCATCATTATCGACGGTCACGCAGGCAAGGCTGTGGGCGGCGGTATTTCGCAGTTCGCGACCACGCTGTACAACGCGGCATACTTCGCGGGCATGGAGGACGTGGCGCACACCCCGCACTCCTATTACATCTCCCGCTACCCGGCCGGCCGCGAGGCGACCGTGTACGAGGGCGCAATCGACCTGCAGTTCAAGAATCCGTTCGATACGCCTGTGCGCATCACGACGGACGTGAGTGGGGATTCCGTCACCGTGCGTCTGCACGGTGTGAAGCAGGTGGATGTGGAATCCATCCCGGGTGAGCGTACGAACCCGACTTCGCCTCAGAAGGTGGAGCTGAGCGGCGAGGACTGCTCGCCGTCTTCCGGCGCGCCGGGCTTCACTACCACCGATACTCGCGTGATCCGCGACCTCAAGGGCAAGGAGCTGTCCCGCGAGACCCAGCGCACGGTCTACGACCCGCAGCCGATTGTGAGCTGCAAGTAATGGCTTAGGCGACTGGCTCCAGGCCTGAGGTCGTGGGCCGGTGGAGCCGCCATGGAGGAGCCGGAGGGCAGGGGATCTGTCAGGGAGGGGCTTCAGCGGGGAGCGTGCATGATGGCACGCTCCCCGCTTTTGTTCGCTCTGTAGGGCGTTTGCAGATGGGCAGCCTAGCGCTCAATAACTGGCACCGGCCTACTGTGTGCTTCCGACAAGGAGCACGGAGGCCTGCCTGTGGGTGCGAGGAACGCGCGCACAGGCAGGTGTTGTGCGCATGCGAAAAGGGGCGGGAACGAATATTCGTTCCCGCCCCTTGATCGGCTATCAAAGCCCGGAGCTTAGAGCTCTAACGGGTCTTACTTGATGATGCCCTGGTGCTTCAGGTAGTTGCCAACGCCGATGATGGCGCTAGCAACGGTGCCAGCGATACCAGCAGCCAGGCCGGCCCAGAGGAGCGCACTCCAAGCGTGGAGCGGCTTGTCCTTGGAAGGCTTGAAGAACTCACTACCGGTGTGCTTTTGCTCCTTCTCTAGCTTGTCGCCGATCTGGGAGCTGAGGCTGACGCCCTTAGGAGTGTTGGCGTCAGGGGTCTCAGCACCTGCAACAGCGGTGCCAGCCAGTGCGACGGAGGAAGCGGTGGCCAGAGCCAGAGCGGCCTTACGGATGTTCATAGAAATTCCCTTTTCCTATCTAAGTGGACGTGTGTTGGCTTCTGCTTAGCGGTTGATGCCGTAGCGCAGGAAGTTGTAGATCGGAGCAACAACCAGGCCGAAGACGCTGATTGCGGCGGTGGTGATGAACAGGCTGTCAGCAATCTTAGCCCACATCGGGGTAGCCTTCTTGATATCCTCGTTGTTCTTCCAGTTCTGCGTGCCGAAGATCTGGGTTCCGTCAGCCTTCTGGTCCAGCTGCAGGCCCTGCACGATCTTGTCCTTCAGCTCAGAGGAGCCGGAGACGCCCGGCTTCTGGTCCTTCTTGGAGGAGCCCTCGTTGGTCTGCTCCTTTGCCGGCGGGGTCTGGCCGTCCGCAGCAGAAGCGACGGAAACGCCGGAGATGGCAACGGTGGTAGCGGTAGCAACAGCCAGAGCTGCGTTGCGGAACTTACGCATCTGAAATGCCTTTCTGAATGTGAGTGGATTGAAGTCAAGGACTTCACTCAAGTTTCTCTTGGCTCCTTGCTCGCCACTAACTCTTTTATAAGAGATTCCGGCTGCGAAGCTGTAGAAACGCTGGCAAGTCCTAACGAAGAGACACTCTAGCAGGAATTTTGATTTAGTGGGAAGTCGGAGGTCAACTTTCCATGTGATTTGAGTCATGCAGGAGATTTGGTTCTGAAATTGTTGTCAGGTCATCCACATGTGCCCGGGTATATGCATATATCTATAGCGTTTCGGCGTGTCGTCTTGACTGTTTCGCCAGCCACCCATAAAGGGGTATTTGGCGGTGTTGGTGCGACTGTAGGCTTCGCCAAAAATCAGTTTTTACATATTTTGCACTTAGGTAGTAGGCATGAGTCTCAACGACCGTTAACCAAACGCTGCAAACAAGATCACTTGGAAGTCACTTCCCGTTTACCTAGCGATTGTAGATTTGCCTGCTATGCGTATGACAGTGTTTGGAACGGGATACCTCGGCGCAACCCACGCCGCTTGCATGGCCGATATGGGGCACGACGTACTCGGAGTCGATGTCGACCCGGACAAAATCCAAGCTCTCTCGGAAGGGCGCGTCCCTTTCTTCGAACCCGGCCTGCCGGAGATCCTCACCCGCAACATCGAAGCCGGTCGCCTGCGCTTCACTACCGACTACGCCGAAGCGGCGGAATTCGCCGACGTGCACTTCATCGGCGTGGGCACTCCGCAGCGCAAGGGCTCCTATGCCGCGGATACTACCTATGTAAATGCCGTCATCGAAACGCTCGCCCCACTGGTCAGCGGCAATCACACCATCTTCGGCAAGTCCACCGTCCCGGTCGGTACTGCGCACGAGCTGCAGCAGAAGGCGGATGAGATCACGGCGGCGTCCACAAACAGCGCCCGAATCACCATCGCGTGGAACCCCGAGTTCCTGCGCGAAGGCCACGCGGTGAAAGACACCCTGCACCCCGACCGCATTGTCCTCGGCCTCGGCGGCGATAGCTCCAACAGCGATGACCGCGCCGAGCAGCAGCGCGTAGAGGACATCGCGCGCGAGATCTACGCCCCCGCGCTGGACGAAGGCACGCCGTTCCTGGTGATGGACCTGCCGACCGCGGAGCTGGTCAAGGTCTCCGCCAACGCCTTCCTGGCCACCAAGATCTCCTTCATCAATGCGGTCTCTGAGCTGTGCGAGATCGTCGGCGCGGATGTCACCGCACTCGCTGACGCGATCGGCATGGATGACCGCATCGGGCGAAAGTTCCTCGGCGCCGGGCTGGGCTTCGGTGGCGGTTGCCTGCCGAAGGACATCCGCGCGTTCATGGCGCGCGCAGGTGAGCTCGGCGCCGACCAGGCGCTCACGTTCCTTCGTGAGGTGGACGCCATCAACATGCGCCGCCGCGAAAAGACAGTAGAGCTGGCGCGGGAGACGCTGGGTGGCTCCCTGATCGGCCGGAACGTGACGGTCCTTGGCGCGGCATTCAAACCCAACAGCGACGACGTGCGCGATTCCCCGGCCCTGTCTGTGGCTGGTTCGCTATCGCTGAGCGGCGCAAACGTCACCGTGTATGACCCGCAGGGCATGGAAAACGCGGCGAAGATCTTCCCCACGCTGACCTATGCTCCGAATGTAGAGGAAGCCCTTGACGGCGCGGAGATCGTGATCGTGGCAACCGAGTGGAAGCAATTCCAGGAGCTCGACCCGGTAGCCGCCCGCAAGCTCGTGGCCGGGGACAACCCCACAGTGCTGGACGGTCGCAACTGCCTGCCGCGTGAGGCGTGGGAAGCCGCGGGCTGGAACTTCCTGGCGCTGGGGCGGGGCTAGTGCGCGGTCAGCTGGCCGCACGTAGCCTCACACCCGCTAGGCTATAGAGCGTGTTACTTTCAGACCGAGACATCCGCGCCGCCATCGAATCCGGCGAGCTGAAGATCGACCCCCACGACGATCAGATGGTCCAGCCATCCAGCATCGACGTGCGCCTCGACGGCCTGTTCCGCGTGTTCAATAACTCCAAGTACACGCACATCGACCCGAAGCAGCCGCAAGAGGAACTCACCACCCTGGTGGAAGTCCCCGACGACGAAGCCTTCATCCTGCACCCTGGCGAGTTCGTCCTGGGCGCCACCCTGGAATGCTTCGGCATCCCCGCCCGCCTGGCCGGGCGCCTGGAAGGCAAGTCCTCCCTGGGCCGTCTGGGACTACTGACGCACTCCACGGCCGGGTTCATCGACCCAGGCTTTAATGGGCACATCACACTGGAGCTTTCCAACACCGCCAACCTGCCTATCGCTCTCTACCCGGGCATGAAGATCGGCCAGCTGGCACTATTCACTATGACCAGCCCGGCGGAAGCCCCTTACGGCAGTGGCGCACTGGGCTCTAAGTACCAGGGGCAGCGCGGCCCGACCCCCTCCAAGGCCTACCTGAACTTCCAGAACTAGCTGGGGCGCGAGGTGGCGTCGCTAAGAAAAACAGCAACAGCTACTGCCGGTAGCTAGCCAGGAAGTTCCCCAAGCGCTCGATCGCGGCGCGCAGGTCACGGGCCCACGGCAGCGTAACCACGCGGAAGTGGTCCGGGGTCGGCCAGTTAAAGCCCGTGCCCTGCACCAGGTGGATCTTCTCAGAGCGCAGAAGGTCGAACATGAACTTCTCGTCGTCGTGGATCTCGTGCACATTCGGGTCCAGGCGCGGGAAGGCATACAGCGCACCCATAGGCTTCACGCAGCTCACGCCCGGGATCTCGTTCAGCGCCTCGTAGGCGGCGTTGCGCTGCTCCAGCAGGCGGCCACCCGGCAGCACCAGATCGTCGATGGACTGGCGGCCGGAAATAGCCACCTGGATCGCATGCTGCGCCGGCACATTCGGGCACAGGCGCGTGCCAGCCAGCACGTTAATGCCCTCGATGAATCCCTTTGCATGCCCCTTCGGGCCAGTAACCACCATCCAGCCGGAACGGTAACCCGCCACCCGGTACGCCTTCGACAGGCCGTTGTAGGTGATGCACAGCAGGTCCGGGCACAGCGAGGCGATATTGATGTGCTTCGCATCGTCGTACAGGATCTTGTCGTAAATCTCGTCGGCCAGGATCAGCAGGGAGTGCTCGCGTGCAACGTCCACGATCTGCTGCAGGATCTCGCGGGAGTACACCGCGCCCGTCGGGTTATTCGGGTTAATGACCACGATGGCCTTCGTGCGCTCCGTGACCTTCGCCTTGATGTCCTCGATGGAGGGCATCCAGTCGTTTTCCTCGTCGCACAGGTAGTGAACGGGGCGGCCGCCGGATAGTGACGTGGAGGCGGTCCACAGCGGGTAATCCGGGGAGGGAATCAGCACCTCATCGCCATCGTTGAGTAGTGCCTGCATGGTCATGGTGATCAGCTCGGATACACCGTTGCCCAGGTACACATCTTCGACGTCGAACTGGGGAAAGCCCGGGATGACCTCGTAGCGGGACACAATTGCGCGGCGGGCGCTGATGATGCCCTTCGACGTGGAGTAGCCCTGCGCCGTCGGCAGCGCGGCGATCATGTCCCGCATGATCACATCCGGCGCTTCGAAGCCGAACACCGCGGGGTTGCCGGTGTTGAGCTTCAGGATGCGGTGCCCGTCTGCCTCCATCCGCTCGGCCTCGGTGTTCACCGGGCCGCGGATTTCGTAGAGGACGTTTTGCAGCTTCGTAGATTGGTCCAACGTGCGCAGTTCGCTGGGGCGTTTGGGGGTACTCATTCTCCCCATTGTGCCATTGTGGCTGCTGTTTTTATAGTTTTTTGGTGACGCCCCCTCGCACTCGCGTGGCCTGCGCGTGTGGCTATCGGGTTACTCGTCGTATTCGCTGGCGTCAGCGTCCGAGTCTGTGCCTGCGCCAGTGCCGGTGCTGTTGCCGTTGCCCGTGCCGGTGTTTCCGTTGCCGGAGGTGCCGCCCGCGTTACCGCCGACGTTGCCACCCGGGCGTTGGCCGCCTACGCTCGGACCGCCGGGGTTCCGGCCGGGCGATGGCTTGGGGGACTTGGAAGGCTTGGCGGGCTTGGAGCCTTCGGACGGCTTGTTTTCCTCGGAGGTTTGCGTTTCAGTTTGCTCAGTCGTCTGAGGCACCTGCGGAGCGTAGTAGTTCTGGTAGCCGCCGTAGCCGGGGCCTGCATCGGGGGTCGGCTTTGTATCGTCGTCATCGTACTTGCCGGTGGTGGTGGGCTTGGGGTACGAGGGCTTCAGCTGCTCAGTGCTGCTAGCGCTTCCGGGAGATCCGGTTTCCGTGGAACGCATCGTGGTGTACGCGGTGACTCCCGCAATGATGGTGGCGATCAGGCCAAGGGTCAGCACCCAGGCCCAGAACGGCATGATCCCAAAGAACTTCCGCAGGCCGGATTTTGGCTTGTCCTCTTCGAGGTCATCCGGGGCGGTGGGGTTGGCTGGGGTTTCGGAAGGGGTTTCCTCGGCGTCGCTTACAGACTTCCCCGCGTTGAGGGGGTTGTTCTTGTCAGTCGGGTCAGCGTCAGTCATGGGAAACCTACCTCTATCTGTGGGCGTGAGGCGTCGAGCAGCACCAAGCGTTCATGCATTCTTGCATGCCCGTGTGCGCTCCTGTCTAGGGGAGTGTCTATGAGAACTAATTCTAGGCTACGGGGTGCCCGGGGTACATTCCCAACCGGAGATTCGTGCGGTGGGTGCGAGGAGGCTTGCGGCCGGGGTGTCCCAAATCTTCCACTCTACTTTTAGAACCATTCTTTTCGTGCAGGTCAGAGCGTTTTGACGATCCCGTCAAGTCGGCCATTCATTCCCAAAATGGAAGATTTGGGACATCGTGCATGGGGTAGAAACGGCATAGCGGCGGCGAATCCAGCATGGTGCTGGACCCGCCGCCGCTATGGAGCGTGCGACTTAGTCGCGCTTACTGTGCGCCTGGTGCGCCGGGAGCACCCGGAGCGCCCGGAACGATCGTGTTCAGCTTGATCGGTCCGCCATCGTTGGCAGGCTGTGCTGGCTGAGCTGTCTGGGTTGGCTGAGCATCTTCGGCGGGAGCCTCAGCTGCCGGTGCCTCCTGCGGTGCCTCAGCCTCAGCTGCCGGTGCTTCAGCCTCCGCTTCGGCCTGCGGCTCCTCGGCGGGAGCCTCTGCAGCGGGTGCCTCCTGCGGTGCCTCAGCTTGCGGTGCTGCGGCGGCAGCAGCCGGAGCTGCAGCAGCGGCTGCAGGGGCGGCAGGAGCGGGTGCTCCCGGAGCGCCTGGCGTCATTGCCGACAGCTTGATCGGACCACCATCCTGTGCGGGTTGTGCCGCGGGCTGTGCTGTCTCCGCTGCTGGAGCGGACGGAGCCGCAGGGGCAGCGGGAGCGGCAGGAGCAGCCTGCTCAGCCTTAGGAGCCTCGGCCTCTGCCGGAGCAGACTCCTGAGCCTCCGCCTGGTCGGCGTCGTTGTCGCTGGATGCGGCAGCAGCGGCACCAGCGCCTGCAGCAACGGCACCTGCGCCAGCAGCTGCAGCCGGTGCTGCGGGAGCTGCAGCTGGGGCACCTGGTGTGCCCGGAGCGCCCGGGGCAGTGGCGGTCAGCTTGATCGGACCACCATCCTGAGCGGGCTGGGCTGCAGGCTGCGCCTGCTGAGCTGCCGGAGCTTCCTGCTCGGCCTTGGGAGCCTCGGCCTCAGCGGACTTGGCTGGCTCCGCCTTCGGAGCAGCAGGAGCGCCTGGAGCGCCAGGAGCACCCGGGGCAGCAGGTGCGCCAGCCTTTGGAGCGCCAGGAGCACCCGGGGCAGCCGGTGCGCCAGCCTTTGGAGCGGCCGGAGCAGCAGGGGCAGCAGGTGCACCCGGAGCTGCCGGAGCGCCCGGAGCACCCGGAGCTGCCGGTGCGCCAGCCTTTGGAGCGGCCGGAGCAGCAGGGGCAGCAGGTGCACCCGGAGCTGCCGGAGCACCCGGAGCACCCGGAGCGCCAGCCTTTGGAGCGGAAGGAGCTGCCGGTGCGCCAGGGGCAGCAGGAGCGCCAGGGGCAGCAGGTGCGCCAGCGGAAGGTGCTGCAGGAGCCGCCGGTGCACCAGGAGCGGAAGGCGCTGCCGGTGCAGCAGGAGCGCCCGGGGCAGCAGGTGCTGCAGGAGCGGAAGGTGCGGACGGTGCTGCCGGGGCTGCCGGAGCAGCAGGAGCACTCGGAGCACTCGGGGCACCTGGCGCAGCAGCGGCACCAGCGGCAGCGCCACCAGCAGCGGCCGCGGCTTCCTTCTTCTTGGCCTCTTCAGCCTTGCGCTTCTTTTCCTCGGCAGCCTTCTTCTTGGCTTCTTCCTCGGCCTTGCGCTCGGCTTCCTCGCGAGCCAGCTTCTCCTCGTCAACCCAGCCGCGCTCCGGTGCTACCAGGAACTCCGGAGACTTCGGTGCAGGCAGCTCGCCGTCGACCAGGACGGACTCGCGGAACATCTGGGCGATATCCAGGACCTGGGTGCGGTCTTCCTTGTTCTCGATCTCAGACTGACGGTTGTTCACACCGTCGGTCATCATCGTCTTACAGAACGGGCAGCCGATGGCGATGGCGTCCGAGCCGGTGGCCAGAGCCTCGTCCGTACGGTTCAGGTTGATGCGCTCGCCCAGGTGCTCTTCCATCCACATGCGGGCACCGCCAGCACCACAGCAGAAGCCGGTATCGCGGTTGCGATCCATCTCCACCAGGTTGGCGCCGGAGGCACCGATCAGCTCACGCGGAGCCTCGAAGACCTTGTTGTGGCGACCCAGGAAGCACGGATCGTGGTAGGTGACCTGACGGCCGTTCTGCGGTGCAGATACCGGCTCCAGGCGCCCCTCACGGATCAGCTTGTTCAGCAGCTGGGTGTGGTGGACAACCTGGTAGTTACCGCCCAGGTCCGGGTACTCGTTGCGCAGGGTGTTGAAGCAGTGTGCACAGGTCACAACAATCTTGCGCTGCTTCGGCGGCACGCCCTCGAAGGCGTTGTCCAGCATTTCGATGTTCTGCTCTGCCAGCATCTGGAAGAGGAACTCGTTACCGGCACGGCGGGCGGAATCACCAGTACAACCCTCGCCCTCGCTCAGCACGGCGAACTTCACGCCGGCGGTGTACAGCAGGTCAGCGACGGCACGCGTGGTCTTCACAGCGTTGTCGTCATACACGCCCGCACAGCCGACCCAGAACAGGTACTCGGTGTCGTCGAAGTTCTCGATGTCCTCGCCGAAGACCGGCACCTCGATGCCGTCTTCCTTGGCCTTCTGGATCCAGTCGGAGCGCTTGTTGTTGTTCTGGCCCCACGGGTTGCCCTTGGTCTCCAGGTTCTTGAACAGGCCACCCAGCTCGGTCGGGAAGTCAGACTCAACAAGCACCTGGTAGCGGCGCATATCGACGATGTGGTCGATGTGCTCGATGTCTACCGGGCACTGTTCAACACAGGCACCACAGTTGGTGCAGGACCACAGCACGTCGGGGTCGATAACACCCATCTCGCCCGCAGCGACAAGCTGCAGCAAAGGCATGTCCGCGTGGGCGTCAACAGAAGGATCGTCCAGAACGGCAGTGTCGGCGGCACCTTCGCCGGAGAACATGCCACCTGCGTGGGCAGCGTCCTTGCGCGCGGCCTTCAGGTACGGCGCGGACTCGATGGCGTGGTCGCGCAGGCTGGTGATCAGCAGCTTCGGGCTCAGCGGCTTCGCGGTGTTCCAAGCCGGGCACTGCTCCTGGCAGCGGCCACACTCGGTACACGAGGTGAAGTCCATCCAGCCCTTCCAGGTGAAGTCGTCGATCTTGCCAACGCCGATCGCGTCTTCCTCCGGATCTGCATTTTCCATGGTCAGCATGCGGCCACCGGAGGTCAGCGGCTTCGCTGCGCCCAGGGCGTTGCGGCCGTCAGCGTTGCGCTTCAGGAAGATGTTGAAGAACGCCATGAAGCGGTGCCATGCCACGCCCCACTTGACGTTCTGACCCACGATGAACAGCCAGATCATGCCGGACAGCAGCTTGATCAGTGCGAAGATGGAAACCAGCAGCGGGGATTCCGGCAGGATCTTGGCCAGCTGCATGGTGAAGAAGTCGGTGGCCGCGTGGCCGCCCTCGTAGCTGGCGAAGGTGGCAATCTTGGAGGCCTTCACGAAGATCATGCCCAGGCCCTCGATCAGCACAACGGCCTCGACGAAGTACGCCGCACCGGAGTTAGAGCCGTAGAAACGGGCCTTCTTATCCTTGTCGCCGATCTTCTGGCGAATGATGATCAGCGTGATGATACCGATGACGGTGCCCAGGCCTAGCAGCTCGTCCACGAAGTGGTACAGGCCCCAGCCACCGATGATGGGCCAGCCGCCCTCGGGGTCGAAGATCTGAATGTAGGCCTCGAACCACACCATGGCTCCCAGCAGGAAGCCGACCATGACCAGCCAGTGGGCGATTGCCACGCCGGGCTTCTTGGCCATCTTGGTGTGGCCGATGATCTCCTTGATCAGGTTCATCAGTCGGCCGGCGGGGTTGTCCGTCCTCTTCAGCGCCGGTTGGCCCAGTCGGATCGTGGTAAAGATCTGCGCCGCGCCACGGATGAAGAAAATCCAGGCGGGCAGTGAAAGCAGTGCGCCAATGATGCCCAGCGGAACGGTGATGTTCCACGGAATGTCATTGGAGGTCGCCTGCCCTGCTGCAAGCAGGTCCATTATTGTGCTCCTCGAAAGTCCTGTGCGAGCCGCGGTGACTCTTTCAGAATGTTCATACCTAAACATTCATGCTCGGATGATCCTATCCGAGGCAGAATAGATATGAACAAATTACTTACTAGGGCACAATATCAGCCTTGGGGTGGCTTTATTCAATTTTCGCCAGCCCGCTGACCAGGGGAAATTAGCAACAAATGTGTTGTCTAATTCATCTTGGGGTTCTATGTGGCCGCGATCTCAATTATCTGCTTGCGCGCCGCCCTGCCCGCGCGGGTTTTGCCTAGGTGGTACATGTGCTGCTCGCCCCGTGCGACGTTGAGGTTCGCGGTGATTCCCCGTTTCTTTATTCTGGACGCCCACTCTTCCGCGTCCGGCAGGGAAATATCGCGGTCGCCGCAATAAACCGTTACCTCGGAGTCTCCGAATGCTGCCTGGATCTGGTCTGCGGTGAGGTGTAGGGGGCTCACCCGCGGATCCTCCGTGGGGATATCGCCCGCCCACAGTGCACCCTGGCGGCGCAGTTGCACCGGGTTGAGGATGGGGTCCTTCAGCTCGAAGTCGGGGATGCGCGGGTTGGCGAGGTCCATGTCCAGCCACGGGGCGTTGAGGATGAGGTGCGCTGGTGACTGGGTAGTTTTCCCGTTAGCCAGCGCCGAGAGTGCTAGTCCGCCGCCTGCAGAGTCGCCGATAATGGTTATGTTTTCGGCGCCGTGTTCTGTCACCAGGCGCTCATAGCAGCGGCGGATGAGGGGGATGGCTTCCGCGTGGTTGTGCTCAGGCAGCAGTCCGTAGAGGGGGATATCCACGCGCACGCCAGCATCCGCCAGCTGAGCAATAAAGTCCCAGTTGCGCTGCTTGATCGGGTTTACGAACCCTCCGGGCAGTACGTATAACACGGCCTTCGTGGCCGCCTGGGCGGGGGAGAGTTCCGTGATGGCGACGGTGTTCGGGTCGTAATCACCCGCGGCGCTCGCGCCACCAAACTCCATGGGGGCGACAGAGTAGACGGTGAACTTCCCCTCCAGTCGTTCGCTTACAGCGAAGTGTTGGCGCAGGGAGTGTGGTGGTTCGGCTGGGGTGGGTGGGGTTGAGGATGTGGCGTCCATACCCGTTCCCGAAGAACGGCCGACCAGGCGTTTAAGGAAAGACATGGGCACAAGTCTAGCTTTTTCTAAAAAAGTTGAGTCAGGTGGGAACAACTTTGGGTGGATGTGAGTTGTAAGGGATGTGAGCAAGTTGAGCGCAACAAACTCAATTCAGCTTGACTGGACGCGAAAAACGCGGATACTAGTTGGCAGAGGCGGGCGAAGTTGAGTCCGCTCGACTAAGGCTCGATAGATTTCATTCGCCCCAGAAGCAATAGGAGGAACTGATATGGGACGCGCAGTAGGAATTGACTTGGGTACCACCAACTCTGTGGTGTCTGTTCTGGAAGGTGGCGAGGCAAAGGTCATCGCCAACTCCGAGGGATCCCGTACTACCCCGTCCATCGTGGCTTTCGCCAAGAACGGCGAGGTCCTGGTTGGCCAGTCTGCTAAGAACCAGGCGGTCGCCAACGTGGATCGCACCATCCGCTCCGTCAAGCGCCACATGGGTACGGACTGGAAGGTCTCCATCGACGACAAGGAGTACACCGCTCCGGAGATCTCCGCCCGCACCCTGCAGAAGCTGAAGCGCGACGCGGAAAGCTACCTGGGTGAGGACGTGACCGACGCAGTCATCACCGTTCCCGCCTACTTCAACGACGCACAGCGCCAGGCCACCAAGGATGCCGGCCAGATCGCCGGCCTCAACGTCCTGCGCATCGTCAACGAGCCGACCGCAGCCGCCCTGGCCTACGGCCTGGAAAAGGGCGACAAGGAGCAGACCATCCTGGTATTCGACCTGGGTGGCGGTACCTTCGACGTCTCCCTGCTGGAGATCGGCGACGGCGTGGTCGAGGTTCGCGCAACCGCTGGCGACAACGAGCTGGGTGGCGACGACTGGGATCAGCGCATCGTCGATTGGCTGGCCGACAAGTTCAAGGCAAGCCACGGCGTGGATCTGACCAAGGACAAGATGGCCCTGCAGCGCCTGCGCGAGGCAGCGGAGAAGGCCAAGATCGAGCTGTCCAGCTCCCAGCAGGCCTCCATCAACCTGCCGTACATCACAGTGGACGAGGACAAGAACCCGCTGTTCCTGGATGAGACCCTGACTCGCACCGAGTTCCAGAAGATCACCCAGGATCTGCTGGACCGCACCAAGGCCCCGTTCCAGGCAGTGCTGAAGGACGCGGAGATCAGCGTTGACGAGATCGACCACGTCGTGCTGGTCGGTGGCTCCACCCGTATGGTTGCCGTCTCCGAGCTGGTCACCGAGCTGACCGGCGGCAAGGAGCCCAACAAGGGTGTGAACCCGGACGAGGTTGTGGCCGTGGGTGCTGCTCTGCAGGCCGGCGTGCTGCGCGGCGAGGTTAAGGACGTGCTGCTGCTGGACGTCACCCCGCTGTCCCTGGGCATCGAGACCAAGGGCGGCGTGATGACCAAGCTGATTGAGCGCAACACCACCATCCCGACCAAGCGTTCCGAGACCTTCACCACCGCTGAGGACAGCCAGCCCAGCGTGCAGATCCAGGTCTTCCAGGGTGAGCGCGAGATGGCTGCGCACAACAAGCTGCTCGGCTCCTTCGAGCTGGCGGGCATCGCCCCGGCACCGCGTGGCGTTCCGCAGATCGAGGTCACCTTCGATATTGACGCCAACGGCATCGTCTCTGTATCCGCAAAGGATAAGGCGACCGGCAAGGAGAACACGATCAAGATCCAGGACGGCTCCGGCCTGTCCCAGGAGGAGATCGACCGCATGGTCAAGGACGCCGAGACTCACGCGGAAGAGGACAAGAAGCGCCGCGAGGAGCAGGAGGTCCGCAACTCCGCTGAGTCCATGGCTTACCAGACCCGCAAGTTCGTCGAGGACAACAAGGACAAGGTCAGCGAAGAGACCCAGGCCAAGGTCGAGGACGCAGCCAAGGCTGTCGACGAGGCCCTGAAGGGTGACGACGTTGAGGCCATCAAGGATGCGGTGGAGAAGCTGAACGCCGAGTCTCAGGAGATGGGCAAGGCTATCTACGAGGCAGAGGCGGCCGCCGGTGCCGAGGGTGCCGGTGCAGACGCTGCAGGCTCCGCAGCAACCGATGACCCGAACGTTGTGGACGCCGAGGTTGTCGACGAGGACACTTCCGCAGAGGATGATAAGAAGTAATGTCTGAAGATCTGAATCAGGATCCAGGCGTGGCCTCTGAGGATGTTGTGGCTGACGCTGCTTCCGCCGACACTGCCGCCGCTGCTGAAGCTGCGGAGACGCAAGGGGTCGACGAGGGTCTGGCTGATACTGAGGCTGCTGTGGTTGATGCTGAGGGCGTCAATAACGACGACAGCAACAGCATCGAGGCTGAGCTGGCCGAACGCACCGAGGATCTGCAGCGCGTGACGGCGGAGTACACCAACTACCGCCGCCGCGTGGAGCGCGATCGCGAGAGCGTGATCACTGGCGCGAAGGCAGAGGTGGCCGCCGGGCTACTGCCGATCCTGGATGACCTGGAGATGGCAGAGCAGCACGGCGACCTGACCGGCCCGCTGAAGTCTATGTCGGACAAGCTGCACTCTGTGATGGCTTCCATGAAGGTGGAGAAGTTCGGCGAGGAAGGCGACGAGTTCGACCCGACCTGCCACGAGGCTGTACAGGACACGAGCAGCGGCGACGACAAGGTGTTGGCCGCCATCCTGCGCCGAGGTTACCGCCTGGGCGACCGGGTGCTGCGCAATGCGATGGTCATCATCGGCGATCCGCAGTAGGTACTGTAGGTTAGTTTTTAGAGGGCTCCATGGTCTTTCCGTGGGGTCCTCTTTTGCTGTCTAGCTGGTGTTTTCCTTAACTGATCGAACGGGTGTTCGATTTCGGGAAGTTTTTTCGGGTGAACTAGCCCCCGAAAGTTGGACTGGTTTAATTCTAGGCGGTGAGGGGTTCAAGGGTCTGATTCCGATATTGCATCGGGGTCAGGCCCTTTAGTCGTTGTTGGATGCGTTCGGTGTTGTACCACCTGATGTATACGTCGATCGCTTTGAG
>NZ_JAKMUV010000015.1:0-45244 GCF_027570165.1 Corynebacterium macclintockiae | reverse complement strand
ACTGAGAGTCTGTAACTCCCGGCGCCGTGTCGCGCTGACTCGAATTAATGTACACACACCCCACAACAAACACAACCCCGCAGCGTAAGCGCCATTTTACGCACACTGGTTTGCGCACTGTTGCGCACTAGAGATTTGCACCAGCGTCTTGCTCTAGTGCTTGCGCACTAGAGATTTGCACCAGCGCCTTGCTCTAGTGCTTGTGCTCTAGTGCTCGTGCACTAGCGCTGCACCCGTTCGATCTTTGCACCCAGCGAGCGCAGCTGCTCCGGGAAGTCCGGGTAGCCACGGTCGATGTGGTACACATCGTGGATCTCAGTCTCGCCATCTGCCACCAAACCGGCCAGCACCAGACCGGCGCCGGCACGAATGTCCGAACTCCAAACGGGTGCGGAAGAAAGCTGATCCGTCCCGCGGATCACCACGTGGTGGCCATCGATGCTGGCATCTGCGCCCAGGCGCATCATCTCGTCCACAAAGCGGAAGCGGGACTCGAAGATGTTCTCCGTAATCACGCTCATTCCCTCACTGACCGTGCACAGGGCGATCGCCATCGGCTGCAAGTCGGTCGGGAATCCCGGGAAAGGCAGTGTCTGGTAGTCCACAGCCTTGGGGCGCTCCGGCTGCTGGACTCTAAATCCGGTCGGATAGGTCTCCACGTGCGCCCCCGCCAGCTTTAGCTTCTCCAACACCAGGTGCAGATGCTGCGGATCAATTCCGCCTACAGTGATGTCCCCCATCGTCATCGACGCTGCATATGCCCAGGTACCTGCCACAATGCGGTCGCCCACAACCTCGTGATCCACCGGGTGCAGGCGCTCCACGCCCTCGACGGTGATGGTGTTTGATCCGGCTCCGCTGATCTTCGCGCCCATCTCGGTCAGCATGTTGCACAGATCCACGATCTCGGGTTCGCGCGCAGCGTTATCCAGCACCGTCGTGCCCTCGGCCAGCACGGCGGCGGTCAGGATGTTCTCGGTCGCCCCGACCGAGGGGAAGTCCAACTTGATGTTCGCACCATGCAGCTCTTCTGCCTCGGCGACTAGGCAACCGTGTTCAATTTTGGTGGTTGCACCCAGCAGCTCCAGGCCGGACTGGTGCATATCAAGGGGGCGGGAGCCGATGGCGTCACCACCAGGAAGAGCAACCCGCGCCTTCAGACAACGCGAAGTCAACGGCCCCAATACGGCAACAGAAGCGCGGAATTGCCGAACCGCTTCAAAGTCCGCGTTGTACTCGATTTCCTCCGGCGTGGTAATGCGTACGACGGAGCCATCGAGCTCGACCTCGCACCCCAGGCCACGTAGTACCTCTGCCATATAAGGTACGTCGGCGATCTCGGGGCAGTTAGTCAGGGTCGTCGTCCCCGGCGCCAACAGTGCGGCTGACATCAGCTTAAGCACACTGTTTTTCGCGCCAGAAACCTTGATGGCGCCCTGCAGTTTGGTTCCACCTGTCACTACGAAGCTGTCTTTCACGCCACCCAGCCTACAAAAAATCGCCCCGCGCTTTGCAGAGCGATGGGCAGACGGAGCCGAGGCGACCACTAGGCAGCGCCTCGCGGAGGCTGAATCAGGGCAGCGCGCCAATACGGCGAGCGGCGTTCACAGCCTCATAGCGGGTGTGCGCGCCGAGCTTACGCATGACGGAGCGTAGGTAGCTCTTCACAGTCTCCGCGCCGATACCCATCTCGGCTGCAGCCTCCACGTTCGTGTGGCCCAGCGCCACGCAGGCCAACACGTCGAGCTCGCGCGCGGACAGCTTGGTGGTCTGTTTTACGCGCACGGGCGAAACCATCTGGTCGCATAGCACCTCGAGGTCGCGGCGCAGCTCTTCATCCTCTACGCGGTTGGCCAGCATGCGGAGCTTGCTGTGGGTGGCCCGGACCTGCTCCCACTCCGCACCGGACATCGAACGAACCTGTTTGGTGGACGACGCCCCCGTGGCAGCGCCACCCCCGGCCTCCGTTTCACGCATGGCCTCGTTCACAGCGAAGTCCTGCTCCAGGCAGCGGGCAGTCATAGTGACTTCTTCCAACACCTTGTCCCCCATGCGGGCGCGGGAGTGCACGCCTGCGTAAAGCACGCCTCGCACCTCGCGCTTCACGATCACCGGCACCGCAACTACGGAGTGCAGCCCCTCGTCGCGGATGTGACGGTCGAAGTCGTGGCTGATGGACTTTGCCCGAGTGTAATCAGACACACCCACTGGACGACGGGTGGTCATCACGCGGCCACCAACGCCAGCACCCGGGGCGATCTCCAGGTTGTGCAACGCCGGAGTGCGAAGCCCTACCCACTTGGAGATCCGCAGCCTGCCATCAGCCGCCCCTGCGGCGTACATGGTCACCGGGATTCCGGTCGCGTTTTTTAGGGAATTCAGCGCAGAGATGATGACGTCTTCGTCATCGCGTTGCCGCTGCTGGTCCACCTGTTCACTCCTCAAACTTGACCTCTGGCGCCCACCGCCTACGGGATACAGGCGCCGTGTGACTAGGGAGTATAGTTCACCCCCTAGCTACCCCCAAAACTGCCCCCGCGCTTTTATTCGCTACAAGCGAACGCAATGCTCAAACCCAATCGGGGCTAACGGTGGCTCAGCCTGGTAATTCGCGCCAGGCTGTTGTCCACGATCGTGTCGGAGGTCTTCAGCAAGTGCTTTTCCAGCTTGCCTGCGATCAGTGGGACTCCGACATCCGCGGTCAGGGTCGCTTCACACGCCGTCTGCCCTGCCACCGGCGCATAAACGAATTGTGTCTGCATGGTGCCCATCCCCATCGGCAGCTCCATCGTCGCCGTGACCTCAAACGCGCCCGACGCGTCGGGCCTCGAAACGTAGGTCTCTTGGAAGGAGACAGGTTTCTCGCCGTTGTCGGATAGCTCTTCTAGCTCTTTTTGTGACGCCCTCACTCCAACCCGCGCCCACACCCGACCATCGGGAAGCTCTTTCCGCTCTGCCTCGATGATTCGTGCGTCGGTCTTCTCCACCATTCCCTCATCGGTCAGCAGGAAGGTTTCGCTGGACACGACCTCGTAGACCTGTTGGACGGAGAGGTCGATCGTGCGGTTGACATGCTTGGAATGCGACATATCCGCAATTGTGCCAGGTTTAGCTCTTCGACTGCGGGCGTAGAGCGTCTATCTCGAGCATGGAGCACCTAGCGGTGCTGCCACTCCGGCTTGCGCTTCTCTGCGAAGGCGGCCATGCCTTCCTTTTGATCAGCGGTGTCGAAGAGGCGCCAGAACTGCTGTCGCTCGGCCTCCACGCCGTCTTCCAGCGTGGACCTGTAGGCCTCGTCCACCATCTCCGTCGCCGCGGCGAGCGCAACCTGGGACATGCTTGCCACCTTGGCGGCGATCTTCTGCACTTCCTCGGCGAAGCCTTCCGCCGGGAGCACGCGGGAGACCAAGCCGCTGCGTTCGGCTTCCTCCGCGTCCATCATGCGGCCGGTCAGGATCAGGTCCATCGCCTTGTACTTGCCCACTGCGCGGGTCAGACGCTGGGTGCCACCCATTCCCGGGATGATACCGAGGGTAATTTCCGGCTGGCCAAACTTTGCCGACTCGCTGGCCAGCAGGATGTCGCCCAGCATCGCCACCTCGCAGCCACCGCCCAGGGCGAAGCCGGAGACCGCGGTGATCAACGGGGTCTTCAACTGCGCCAGCTTCTCCCAGTCGGCGAACAGGCGCTTTTCTGCTACCTCCGGGTAGACCTCATCCTTCATCTCCTTGATATCGGCACCCGCTGCGAAAGCCTTCTCGCTGCCGGTGATGACGATGGCGCCGATGGCCGGGTCTGCATCCAGTGCCTCTGCAGCCGGAACAATCTCAGCGAGAACCTGGCTGTTCAACGCATTCAGGGCCTTCGGACGGTCGAGTGTGATAGTTGCGACCGCGCCCTCCACGGCCACCTGAATGGTCTCGTAGGGCTTGTCGGGGTTCGCGGGATCAAAGGAAGTCTGGGTGTTGGAAGTCATGGTTGCCATTGAACCAAATCCCCCGCTGCCGTGACTGAGAATCCACCAAAGCCCGGGGATGGTAGGGGCGTCAAAAAGGATGACCAAGACAGCAGTGGTGCGCAAGAAAGGTGTCGTGTAGACTACCCAGTATAGACCGATCAGTCTAGAATGAAAGGATCGCCCCCATGGCGAAGATTTACAACAACATCACCGGCCTCATCGGCGGTACCCCCCTGGTCAAGCTGGGCGCATTCGGCGAAGGACTGAAGGCCAACGTCCTGCTGAAGCTGGAAGCTTTCAATCCGGCTAACTCCGTGAAGGACCGCATCGGCAAGGCCATCATCGAGGCAGCCGAAAAGGACGGCACCCTGAAGCCGGGCGGCACCATCGTCGAGGCCACCTCCGGCAACACCGGTATCGCGCTGGCAATGGTCGGCGCCGCCAAGGGCTACAAGGTCGTCCTGACCATGCCGGAGACCATGTCCAACGAGCGCCGCATCATGCTGCGCGCTCTGGGCGCAGAGCTAGTCCTGACCCCCGGCCCGGGCGGCATGCAGGGCGCGGTCGACAAGGCCAACGAAATCGTCGAGACCACGGAGAACGCCATCCTGGCCCGCCAGTTCGCCAACCCGGCCAACCCAGAGATCCACTACAACACCACCGGCCCGGAGATCTGGGAAGACACCGATGGTGAGGTAGACATCTTCGTCGCAGGTGTCGGCACCGGCGGCACCATCTCCGGTGCAGCGAAGTACCTGAAGGAAAAGAACGACAAGATCGAGGTTGTCGGTGTGGAGCCGGCGGACTCCCCGCTGCTGACCGAGGGACGCTTCGGTCCGCACAAGATCCAGGGTCTGGGCACCAACTTCTTCCCAGAGAACCTGAACAAGGACATCCTGGATCGCGTCATCGACGCTCCGCTGGAGAACGCAACCAAGACCGCCCGCGAGCTAGCTAAGGCCGAGGGCATCCTCGCCGGCATTTCCTCCGGCGCTGCCGTCTGGGCAGCCCTGGAAGAGGCCAAGAAGGACGAGAACGAGGGCAAGACCATCGTGGTTATCGTCCCCGACTTCGGCGAGCGCTACGTCTCCACCCTGCTGTTCGACGACCTGCGCGACTAGAATGCCGCTGGCCTCCAGCTACCTCCAGTAGCCAGAAATAGGCGCTACCACCTTTCCACCTTGCAGTGGAATAGGCGGCAGCGCCTTCTCGTTATAGTGGCTGCAAAAGATTTTTAGCCGAACCTCCCCCTCAATCGAAAGACCACACCTTTGAGCATTCTTGGACGCATCCGCGAAGACCTCGCCAATGCCCGCGAACACGACCCAGCGGCACGCGGGGACGTGGAAAACGCCATCGTATATTCAGGCCTGCATGCCATCTGGGCGCACCGGGTATCCCATGCGCTGTGGACGCGTGGCCATAGAGGCATTGCGCGCGTCATTAGCCAGATCACCCGCGGGCTGACGGGCATCGAGATTCACCCTGGAGCCACCATCGGCCGGAGGTTCTTTATCGACCACGGCATGGGTGTGGTTATCGGTGAAACCGCGGAGATCGGCGACGATGTAATGCTGTACCACGGCGTAACCCTGGGCGGCTCCGAACTAGTACAGCGCAAGCGCCATCCCACCATCGGCAACGGCGTGATGATCGGCGCAGGCGCGAAGGTGCTGGGCCCCATCACCATCGGCGAGGGCTCCGCGATCGGCGCCAACGCGGTGGTCACCAAGTCTGCGCCTCCGAACTCCATCCTGACGGGCATCCCGGCGAAGATTCGCCCCCGTAAGCCCAACCAGAACACCCCACTCGTCGACGCCGTGAAGTGGGTCGACGACATGCAGAACAACATCTAGGCGCGCGAACGCGCGACCAACTAGGCCAGCAGCTCCTTGAAGTCCGGGTTCTTCTCCACGAAGGCCTCGACTGCGGAGCAGCTGGCCTTTACCTTTAGCCCCGCTTCCTTGGTAGCCATCAAGGCCTCGCAGATCAGGGGCTTGGATAGGCCTTGGCCACGAAACTCACCAGAGACGACCGTGTGGTTGAAATCGCGCACGCTGCCATCCTGGACGTACTCGGCAAAGCCGGCCTCCTGGTCATCCACATAGATGACAAAGCGGCTCTGGGCTTGATCGTGGACAATGCTCTTGGCGCCTGACATGGTGTTTGGGGGCTCCTTCACTGGCTCTTGCTCTTCTATGTCTTTGCCCTGCCTCTATGCAGGATCTAACCCCCAGTCTACGTAGCCGCACATGCCACTCCCCCAACGGCAAAACCCCGGTAGCTTTATCGCTACCGGGGTTGGGATGTGGCCAGAGCCGGGATCGAACCGGCGACCTTTCACTTTTCAGGCGAACGCTCTACCAACTGAGCTATCTGGCCTTCGTTGCCCGATCGCTTCCGATTCGAACATCGAAGCGACCCTGACGGGACTTGAACCCGCGACCTCCGCCGTGACAGGGCGGCGCGCTAACCAACTGCGCCACAGGGCCAATAATGCCTGCGCAACTAAATAAAACGACCAGACAACAACTTGTCTAAGCCGTCCGTTGCACGAGAATAGACTCTACACAGTGGCGAACTTCTTAAGCAAATCAGCTGTTCAAACGCTATTTCCACAGCACCCCTGCGCCGCGTTTTTGAGACCTAGCTGGGCGGAAAAGTGGGCGTCCATAAAAAGGTAAAAAGAAAAGAGCCTCCCCGGCGCGAAAAGCACTGGAAAAGCTCTAGCTATGGCGACCCTGACGGGACTTGAACCCGCGACCTCCGCCGTGACAGGGCGGCGCGCTAACCAACTGCGCCACAGGGCCGTACTCCCAACGGGATTCGAACCCGTGTTACCGCCGTGAAAGGGCGGGGTCCTAGGCCTCTAGACGATGGGAGCATGTTTGTAACGCTTCCGCGTCTCAAACAGCTCGCTTAGTCTAACCTGCTCCCCGCACAACAACCAAATTGCCGTGTCCCGCGACGCAAGACCTCGAGCTTCGACTCCAGCCACTCGGCAACCCCCGGCCACAGATCCCGACACTTCGAGCGGTAGAACCCCATGTGCCCGACCGGCCCATTCGCGGTCCCGTCCCCTCAAAAAAAGACAAACCCCCGGTTTCGACAACCGGGGGAAATCAAAAAGTGGGCCCTGTGGGGCTCGAACCCACGACCTGCGGATTAAAAGTCCGTAGCTCTACCAACTGAGCTAAAGGCCCAACGGGAAGCATTCTATCTAACGCCGAAGCGAAGCAGAAAATTGCCCCCGCATGGACGGCAATCAGTCACTACCTATTCAGCCGAGCACTAGCCCTTCATGGAGCCCTTCTCCGCCAGGTTGATGTGGAAATCGAAGGCGGTCTTCAGGTCGTGCGGGGTGTGCAGGAAGTGCCCCTCGGAGCAGGCGCGTTCGTAGTATTCCTCCAGCAACGGGCGGTAGTCCGGGTGCGCGACGGCGATAAGCTTCGGAACGCGGTCACGCGGGGCAAGGCCGCGCAGGTCAGCGTAGCCGTACTCGGTGATCACAACCATCGTGTCGTGCTCGGTGTGGTCGATGTGGGTAGCGAAAGGCACGATCGCCGAAATATCGCCATCCTTCGCCGTGGACGGGGAAATGAAGGTGGATAGGAAGGCATTGCGGGTGAAGTCGCCAGAGCCACCGATGCCGTTCATGATGCGCGAGCCAGCGACGTTGGTGGAGTTCACGTTGCCGTAGATATCGCAGCCGATCATGCCGTTGGAGGCGATCAAGCCGGTGCGGCGGATGACCTCCGGATGGTTGGAGATCTGCTGCGGGCGCAGCACGATGTGTTCGCGGTAGCGCTTTGCCTCTGTGTTCATCTTCTCTGCGTATTCCGGCGACAGGGCGAAGGAGGTAGCGGAGGCGACGGTCATCTTGCCACTATCGATCAGGTCCAGCATGCCGTCCTGGATAACCTCGGTGTAGGCCTGGATGTTCTCGAACTTAGAATCCAGCAGGCCTGCCATCACGGCGTTCGGCACGTTACCCACGCCGGACTGCATGACGTAGCCGTCGTAGGTCAGGCGACCCGCCTGTACCTCGCCTTCCAGCAGATCCAGGAAGTGGCCGGCGATCTTCTCGGAGATCTCGTCGGTCGGCTTAAAGGGCGCATTGCGGTCCGCGGCGTTGGTCTTGACGACGGCCACGACCTTGTTCTGATCAACCGGAATGTAGGGGGTGCCGATGCGGTCGCCGGCATGGTTGATCGGGATCGGGGTGCGGTTGGGCAGATCCTGGATCTTGTAGATGTCGTGCATGCCCTCTAGGTCAAGCGACTGCCACTCGTTGACCTCGATGATGATCTTACGGGCGGAGTTCAGGTACTCCACGTTGTTGCCCACGGCCGACGACGGGATGATGTTGCCCGCCTCGTCGATGCGCACGGCTTCCACCACGGCTACGTCGAGGTTGCCGAAGAAGCCCTCCTCTACCTGCTGCCCCAGGTGGGAAAGGTGGATGTCCTGGTATTTGATTTCACCGGCGTTGATCTTCTTGCGCATCACCGGGTCGGAAGCGTAGGGGGTGCGGTAGCGCACAGCGGATGCCTCCGCCAGCACGCCGTCGCAGTCGGGTGCGGTGGAAGCTCCGGTGAAGAGGTCGATCTGAAAGTCCTCGCCACGGCCGTGCAGCTCGTTGGCCTTGTTGGCGATGGCGGTGGGCAGGGCCTTAGGGTATCCGGCGCCAGTGAAGCCGGACATGCCGATCTTGTCGCCGTGGTTGATGAACTGTGCCGCCTCGTCCGCGGACATGACCTTGGACTTGTAAAACTCGTTTGAGATGCGCTCAGACATCGCTTCCTCCTATATAGCTATGCAGCGGTTTTCCGCTTTCATTTCCTCAGCCTACATAAATGTGACTTAGCTCGCGCTCACCCTCTAGCCTATTGTTGAACAATCTTTGTTGCTACTGCCACCTCCCCCTTATCCTTTTCTTCTTTCGTTCTTTCTTATTGACGCCCTTTGGTATTCGCCCCTTTAGAGTGTGAAAATGGTGCCTGTGACTACATCGACCGCAACCCCCACCCCCACCACAGAATCCTCCGTCCCTACCTCATCGACTCCCCAGGGACTCCAGATCGGACCCCTGAAGCTGGACTCCCCCGTTGTTCTGGCGCCGATGGCGGGCGTGACAAACGTCGCCTTCCGTAGCCTGTGCCGCGAGCAGGAGCGCGAGCGCATGGGCTCGGTCGCTGGGCTCTACGTCTGCGAAATGGTCACCGCGCGGGCGCTGGTCGAGCGCAACCCAAAGACGCTGCACATGACCACCTTCGCACCCGACGAAGACCCGCGAAGCCTGCAGCTGTACACCACCGACCCGGAGTACACCTACAAGGCGGCGAAGATGATCGTCGACGAGAACCTGGCCGACCACATCGACATGAACTTCGGTTGCCCGGTGCCGAAGGTAACCCGCCGTGGCGGCGGCTCTGCCCTGCCTTACAAGCGCAAGCTCTTCGGCAACATCGTGGCCGCTGCAGTAAAGGCCACCGAGGGAACGGATATTCCCGTCACCGTGAAAATGCGCGTAGGCATCGACGATGCGCACCACACACACCTGGACGCGGGTCGCATTGCCGTCGAGGAAGGCGCCGCCGCAGTCGCCCTGCACGGCCGTACGGCAGCGCAGCGCTACTCCGGCCAGGCAGATTGGAACGAGATCGCGCGCCTGAAGCAGCACCTGGCTCACACCGGCATCCCGGTGCTGGGCAACGGCGATATCTTCAAGGCCACGGACGCGCGGGCAATGATGGAACAAACCGGCTGCGACGGAGTGGTCGTTGGGCGAGGCTGCCTGGGACGTCCGTGGCTGTTCGCAGAGCTCTCCGCTGAGCTTCGGGGGCTTCCGATCCCCGCACAGCCAACACTGGGCGAGGTCGCCCGCATCATCCTGCGCCACGCGGAGTTGTTGGCTGCCCACGATGGCGAACAGAAGGCATGCCGCGACCTGCGCAAGCACATGACGTGGTACCTGCGGGGATTCCCCGCCGGCGGCGAGCTCCGCCGCAGCCTTTCCCGCGTAAGCAGCTTTGAGGAGCTGAAGTCCGCCCTCGCGGAGGTGTGGGATTCCCCCGCGTTGGCCGAGGACGCAGACGGCGCCCGCGGGCGCCAAGGCTCCCCTGCGAAAGTTGCCCTCCCGGAAGGTTGGCTGGACGATCCCTGGGACGAGGCTGTGCCGGACGGCGCTGATATCGAGAATAGCGGAGGCTAGGCCGGATCCGCGTAGCTGCCAATAGTTACACGGGGCTAAATTCTGGGGGCTGCTGCCCGAGCGCCGTAGCCCCTCGGCGACTATAGTTGCCTTTCATGCGAAGGGTATATAGAGACCAACTCCGGGAATTCAGACACGATATTTCCCTGATGGCGGATTTCACGCGCACAGCGCTGGATTCTGCCACCCGTGCCCTGCTCAACGCTGATCTAGCATTGGCGGAAAAGATCCTCGGCAGCGTGGATACCCTGGAAGATCTGCGCGTCACGTCGGAAAAGGCCGCATTCCAGCTACTGGCGCTAGAGGCTCCCGTGGCCAGGGACCTGCGCGTGGTGGTCGCGGGCCAGCACATTGTCGAGGATTTCACCCGCATGGGCGCGCTTGCGGTGCATGTGGCGAAGGTGGCGCGGCGGCGTCATCCAGAAAATGCCGTACCCGAGGCCATCCGTCCGTTTATCGAAGAGATGGCGCGGCAGTGCGACAACTCGGCGATGAAGGTGCAGGAGCTGCTCCGTCACTTGGACGTTCAGACCGCACTTGAGCTCATCGAAGACGACGACGCGGTCGACGATATCCACCGGCACCTCTTCCAGCTGACTACGATGCGCGAGTGGCCTCACTCTGTACGCGAGGCCGTTGACCTCACGCTGCTGTCCCGCTACTTGGAGCGCTTTTCCGATCACGCTGTGACGATCGGCAGCCGCATCATCTTCATCGCAACGGGCCTAACCCCGGACGAATACCAGCGCAAGCAGGAAGACGAAGAAGTCCAGCGACGCTTCCGCGAAGAGTTCGACGAGATGCGCTACCGCTACGACAGGAACTTCGACTACTAACTGCTGTAGGCCTTCTGGGCGAACATCGCCGCGTTCAGGGCATCGTCAAGTAGCTGTTCCGGCGTACGGCTGACGTCCAGCTGGATACCCTTCTCCCCCGGCGTGAGGCGCTGCAGGTCGTCCAACTGCGCGGTCAGCAGCTCGCGTGGCATATCCGCGTCCCCCACGCGATTCCCCATACGCTCCGCGAGCACGTCCTCGGTGCCGTAGAGGTGCACGTAGAACACGGTTGCATTCTCGCCCACATCGTTGAGGATCTCGCGGTGATCGATACGCAGCGCAGTGCATGCGGTAACGGTGTTGTTACCCTGTGCAGCTTCGTCCGCGATCCAATCGCGCACGATTCGCAGCCACTTACGGCGGCCCGACTCTGGCGGGAGCTTGCCGTCCTGCAGGATCTCCAGTGCGCCTTCGGGGTGCAGATCGTCGGCCTCCTGTAGCTGCCAGCCGGTCTTCTCGGCCATGGCGCGCGCCAGGGTGGTTTTGCCGCTGCCACTCACCCCCATCACTACTACGTGGAGGGTTGCCGGAGTCTCTGAGCTAGACATGTTGGCTCCTTTCTGTCTGCAATGCCCGTCGCTGCCTCTAGTATGCCGTTTTATTTTTACTATTGACGCCAAAAGCGGGGTTCCGGTGTTTACCGGAACCCCGCTAGTGGGTGGCGGGCTCTGTGAAGCTCCGCCGTACAGACACTTTCTTAATTCTTCCCTCCGCGCGGGGAGGGAGGCGAGGGATCTTTAGCCGAAGCGGCCGGAGATGTAGTCCTCGGTCTCCTTCTTGGTCGGGTTTTCGAAAATCTGCTTGGTCGGGCCAACCTCAACCAGCTGGCCGGGCTTGCCAGTAGCTTCCAGGGAGTAGAAGGCGGTCTGATCGGACACACGGGCTGCCTGCTGCATGTTGTGGGTCACGATGACGATGGTGAACTCTTCCTTCAGCTCGTGGATCAGATCCTCGACAGCCAGGGTGGAGATCGGGTCCAGGGCGGAGCAGGGCTCGTCCATCAGCAGGACTTCCGGCTCGACCGCGATGGCGCGGGCGATGCACAGACGCTGCTGCTGACCACCGGACAGGCCGCCACCCGGCTTGTCCAGACGATCCTTAACTTCGTCCCACAGGTTGGAGCCACGCAGTGCGCGCTCCGCAACCTCGCGGAGCTTCTTCTTGTTCTTCTCGCCGGCCAGCTTCAGGCCAGCCACGACGTTCTCCTCGATGGACATCGTTGGGAAGGGGTTAGCCTTCTGGAACACCATGCCGATGGTGTTGCGGACAGCCACCGGGTCGATCTTCGGGCCGTAAATGTCTTCGCCGTCGAGCAGGATCTCACCCTTGACGTGGGCACCGGGGATAACCTCGTGCATACGGTTCAGGGTGCGCAGCACGGTGGACTTACCGCAGCCGGACGGGCCGATGAAGGCGGTCACTGCCTTCGGCGGGATGTGTAGGTTGACGTCCTGTACGGCGTGGAAGTCACCGTAATAAATGTTGACGTCGTTGAGGTCTAGGCGCTTAGCCATTGTGTTGTTCTCCTAGGGTCCTAGGGTGACCGCCCTTTTGTATGGGACGGTCGTCGTTCTGTGCAAGTGAAAAGGCTTTGTTTGGTTTTCGGTCCCGGCGGGGCCTAAGGGCTTGGGCTAAGCCTTAGGCCTTCACCGAGTAGCGCTTCGAGATCAGACGGGCGCCAATCATCAGGATGGCAACCAGCAGCACCAGGGTCAGTGCGGAGCCCCACAGGCGCTCCAGCACGAACTCGTTACTGCCGGCGCTGTACAGGTCAACCATGTACAGCGGCAGGGATTGCTGGCCACCCTCGAACGGGTTCCAGTTGATCTTGGTGGTGGAACCAACCAAGATCAGCACCGGTGCGGACTCACCCATCACGCGGGCAACGGCCAGCATGATGCCGGTGACGATGCCGGACAGTGCGGTCGGCAGGACGATCTTGACGATGGTCTTCCACTTCGGCACGCCCAGTGCGTAGGAGGCCTCGCGCAGATCCATCGGAACCACGCGCAGCATCTCTTCCGCGTTACGCACGATGATCGGAACCATTAGCAGCACTAGCGCAATCGAGACGGCGAAGCCAGATCGCTCGAAGCCGAAGGTGGTGATCCACATTGCGTAGACGAACAGGGCGGCAACGATGGAAGGAACACCGGTCAGAATGTCGACCATGAAGGTCGTGATCCGGCCGAGGAAGTTTCCGCGGGAGTACTCCACCAGGTAGATGGCGGTGAACACACCGATCGGGACGGAGAGCGCGGAGGTAACCAGAACCTGAATCAAGGTACCGATGATGGCGTGAACTGCACCGCCACCGGCCTTGTTACGGGGCTGGCCGACCATGTCGTACATCCACCAGTCGGGGTTGAGGATCGCGGGCAAGCCGTCGCTGAGGACCTTGACCAGAACCCACAGCAAAGGAACGAGAGCCAGAGCCAT
The DNA here is from genome assembly GCF_027570165.1 of Corynebacterium macclintockiae. NCBI lineage: Bacteria > Bacillati > Actinomycetota > Actinomycetes > Mycobacteriales > Corynebacteriaceae > Corynebacterium > Corynebacterium macclintockiae. Next base: position 31,797 of record NZ_JAKMUV010000015.1, on the reverse strand, counting down.
CGCCAGGTAGATGATGACGGTGGCGACCTTATCCGCAGCCTTACGCTTGCCGGAGATCTGGGTGAAGAGGGCAGAGGACGAAGAGGACTTCTTGTTTTCTACAGCTACTGCATCAGTCATTGTTTTTGCGTCTCCTACTTCTTCGACACAACGGCGCGGGCGGCAGCGTTAACCAGGAAGGTCAACAGGAACAGCACGAGGCCGGCGGAAATGTAGGCACCCGCCTTCAGCTCGTCGTTGAATTCCGGCGCAGCGGCCGCGATGGCGGTCGCGAAGGTCGTACCACCGTCCATCAGGGAGCCACGGAAGCCAGCGGAGCTAGCGATGACCATGTACAGCGCCATGGTCTCGCCCAGTGCGCGTCCCAGACCCAGCATCGCGCCGGAGATGTAGCCGGACAGGCCGAACGGCAGCACGGTCATACGAACAACTTCCCAGCGGGTTGCACCCAGTGCCAGAGCAGCTTCGACGTGCCCCTTCGGGGTCTGAACGAAGACCTCACGGGTGGTTGCGGCAATGACAGGCAGAATCATGATTGCCAGAACGATGCCACCGGTGAAGATATTTCGAGAGGTGGAGAATGGTGGGGAGCTTCCCTGCTGGTGGTTGAAGAGGAAGAATCCGCCAGCCCAACCGGACAGCCACTCAAAGAAGTCGCCCAGTGCCGGGCCGAGGACGTAAGCACCCCAGATACCGAACACGATGGAAGGCACTGCAGCCAGCAGGTCGACCATGAAGCCCAGGGGCTTCACCAGAGACTTCGGGCAGTAGTTGGACAGGAAGATCGCGATTCCCAGGGCGACCGGCATTGCCAGTACCAGGGCGACAAGCGAAACCAGGACAGTGGTGAAGAACAGGTTCGGGATACCGAACTGCATCCATCCACCGTCGTTGGTGGTGTAGTCGGTGTTCCAGCGCTCGCCGTAGGTGAAGAAGCTGAAAATACCGTCGCGCAGGCGGCCCATTGCGGGAACTGCCTGCAAGATCAGGAACAGGCCGATCAGCGCGATGATCACGGTGATCAGGATTGAGGAGGTCTTTGCCAGCGTTTCAAAAACAACATCGCCAGGGCGCTTAACGTTGCCACCGCCGGAGCGCTGACTGTTGTCTGCCAACTGGTGATCCTGCTTCGGCTGAGGAGCGTCGCCCTCTGCCTCTGTGGACTTGGCGACCTCAACCTTATTGGCGTTTGCCATGAGGAATCCTTAAAAGGTCGTTATGTATTACGAGAATTTTTTGCGAACGTGTTTCGCGTCACTACTGCTGCCTCATTCAGACCGCAACCCCCGATCGAAAAACGAGCGGGGGTTAAGTCGCTGACCGTTAGGCAGCTATGGCTTTCTCAGTTGAAGAAAACCAGCATTTAAAGCAGTCGTGGACTACTTCAGAGCGTCGACAGCCTTCTCCAGCTTGGACTTGAACTCGCCGTCCAGCGGGATGTAGCCCTGGTCAGCCAGGTCATCGTTCTGGTTGTCCAGGATGGTGTACAGGAAGTTCTTGACCAGCTTGCCGGTGTTCTCGTCGTAGCCAGCGGAGCAGACGATCTCGTAGGTGGTCAGAACCAGCGGGTACTCGCCCTCGCCCTTCAGGGAGTACAGCTTCTTGGAGTCAACGACCAGGTCGTTGCCCTCGCCCTTGAACTCAGCAGCGCTCAGAGCCTTGTTGACGTTCTCCTTGTTCAGCTCAACCGGGCCAGCACCGAAGTCGATGTTTGCGACGTTGACCTTGTCCAGCTCCTCAGCGAAGCCGGACTCAACGTAGGTGATTGCACCGTCGGTTTGAGCAACCTGGTCAGCAACACCCTTAGACTTCGGAGCACCAGTGCCGACCTTGGTCGGGAACTGCTTGCCCTCGGAGTCCCACTCGCCGGTGGAAGCGGACAGGAACTTCTGGAAGTTGTCGGAGGTACCGGACTCATCAGAGCGGTAAACAACCTCGATCGGCTTGGACGGCAGATCCACGCCCTCGTTTTCGGACTTGATGGCCTCGTCGTCCCACTTCTTGATCTCGCCCTTGAAGATCTTGGCGACGGTCTTGGTGGACAGGTTCAGGGTGTCCACACCCTCCAGGTGGTAGGCGATAGCAACCGGGCCGATAACCATCGGCAGGTGCCATGCGTCGTTACCCTCGCAGCGCTTCTTAGCGTCTGCGATCTGGTCGTCCTTCAGCGGGGAGTCGGAACCAGCAAAGTCAGCCTGGCCAGCGATGAACTTCTTCTGGCCGTCACCGGAACCGGAAGCGGTGTATGCCAGGGTAGCGCCGGTGTTAGAGAAAGCCGGGCCGAAGATGTTCTGGATTGCGTTGTCCTGAGAGGAAGCGCCCTCACCGCGCAGCTCGCCGGTGGCCTCCTCCATCTCACGGGTGCTCTCAGCACCGTTGCTGCCACCGTTGTCGTTGTTGTCAGCGTTGGAGCAAGCGGTCAGGATCAGGGAACCAGCAAACAGGGTTGCGGCTGCGGCGCTGGTGCGCTTCATGGTGAACTTCACGAGGTTCTCCTCCGAAAATTGTCAGAAGTACAGAAAGTGTCGTACAGGAATAGCCCGCAGTTGTGGGAGCCACTCTTGCTTCATCAGAAAAGTTAATCGGCGCTTATGGAATTAAAGAATGCTAGAAGTTAACTCTAGGTGAACTATCCGATTTCCCCAGGTAACAACCGGTTTGCACCCGTTTTACCCGCCGATGAAACCGCCAAATTGCACACCTAGCCACTACCCCCGCGTGAAGAAAAGATACCCGAGTTCACCTTGTGTTAACCATGCGATCGTCAGTGCAGCCTCTAAACCACGCGACACTCTGACGAAAGCTAAACCTCGTTACGCAAATCTTAAGTTTTTTCTTACCTTTTAGTGTGTCCGGTGACTTTGGTCAGGCTTAGAGGCGACCGCGATAGACAACGTCGGTGTGGACCACCTCAAAACCAAGGCGCTTGTACGTAGACACAGCCGGCGCGTTGTCCCCCTCAACGTAGAGCTCAATGCAGCCACATCCGCGGTCCAGCAACAGCTTCATGCCCAGCAGCGTAATTGCTTGCCCCAGCCCCCTGCCACGTGCATCGTCGGACAGGCAGACAACATACACCTCGCCCGTACGTTGCCCGGAGTCCTTTTCTTTTTCCTCCAGTGGAATTTTGGTCCAGTGGAATCCGGCTAGACGGAACACATCATCACAGCCGGTACCCTCGCCACTTTCACCCCCCTCGGACGCACAGGGAATGCCCACGCGCTCCGCCGCGGAATTTTGGTCACGCACCCACAGCATCAGCACACCGTCGGGCTCAAACCAGTTCGTATCGCGAGCAGCACGCAGACGCTCGCTATCCCAGCCACCCTGCTCTGGGTGCCACGCAAAAGCCTCATTGTTTACGCGCACCCATTCCGCGTCCACAGAGTCTGCGTCGAAGCGCTCAATTGATTCGCTATAGGTCAGCACCTCAATCCCCTGCTCCGCGCAGAGATCCGCAGCCTCGGCGCTCTTAGCCTCGATACTCTTGGCCGATTTCGTCGCAGGCAGGCAATCCAGCGACATCTTCAGGAGCTCACGAGTACGGCGGGCGTCCAGAGATTCAACGAAACGCTGCGCCCCGGCGGAATCACCATGCGCCCACACATCAATTGCGCCGCTGACTCCCAGTTGATCCCGCAGCGCCTCAAACAACCCGACCCCTACTCCGCGATGGCGCCCTTCCGGAGACACTGCCAGCTCGATGACTCGATCGGGATCCATGGCCAGCACACCGACCACCCGGCCGCCCTGTTCGCCCCGTGTTCCTTCCGCAGTGCGCTCATCGCTGACCGCTACTACATGCTTGTGGCCAAAGTCCTCGTCGATCCCCCGCACGAAGGCTTCGCTAATCGCAGCCACACCATCGGCCTCAGCGACCTCTTGCAACACCTCGTGGACCCCCTCCAGCACCTCGGAGTGCTCCCACAGGTCTTCATATGTGTCGTAGGTAATAGCCATGTCCCCGATTGTCCCCCACTTTCGGAATCTATGGGAGCGTTTTAACAGGTTTCTTTACCCATGGCTGGGATTGGGGCGGCTGGAGTGTGGCGTCCAAAAGAAAGAACAAGGGCACCTAGTAACCTGAAGGGAACAGAATCAGACTCCAGAAAGGTGGCCGGCAAGGTGAAGAAGATCGCAATCCGCGGCGCGGTCGCCTTCGTCGTCCTCCTGATCGTGGCGCTCATCACCGACAACGTGATCGCCGCCCGCGCGGAACACAAGATCTCCGAAGCGTTGTACGCTGATTCGAACCTAGCGAACCCGCCGAAGGTGCAGGTTGCGGGATTCCCCTATACACGCGCTGCGCTCAGCCACGAGATACAGGCCGTGACCGTCACCGCCAGCGACGTTGATGTACCGGGGTTTGGACTGATGAGCGTGCACACCTCCGCGCAATACATCACGGTCTCCGCCGACGACGTTTTCAACGGCAAGATCGAAAATGCCCCGGCGCGCAAGGTGTTTACCCGCCTCCAGTTAGACGGAGTGCTGCTCGGCGACCGCATGAACATCGAAGCGCTGCAGATCCAGAACCTGGACGACATCTCGCCCCGTGGCGGATGGGAAACCGAGGCCGTGTTCGAAGGCAAGCCGGAGGGCTTCGCCAAACCCGCAAAGGTCGAAGTGAAGCTGCGGATTGTTGCGGGCACCATGAAGATCACCCCGATCAAGATCCTTTCTGCCCCCGACGGCCTAGACATCAAAGCCAAAGACGTGACGGATGAGGGCAGCATGGACAAGGACATTGTCCGGCGGATCAATGAGGCCTTCAGCCTAAGCATCCCCGGCAAGCAATTGCCGATGCCGGGCGACCCCGAGCGCGTCTATGTTTCCGGCGGCTCGCTGTTCGTCGAAACGGAACAGGTATACACCAAGATCAGCCTGTCGGATCTGGCCCCGCGTTCCCGCCCCTTGAGTGAAGAGGAACAGCCCAGGCTATAGGCTTAGGGGCATGGCTGAAGAAGAAAACAAGAAGTTCAAGGTCAATGCCAACGACGCAGTGAACCTGGCCGCCGAACAGTCCAAGTCCACCAGCGACAAGAACCTGCCGGAATTCGGCGATATGCCCATCCCCGACGACACAGCCAACCTGCGCAAGGGGCCTAATCTGCACGACGGGTTGCTAGCGCTGCTGCCACTGATCGGTGTGTGGCGCGGACAGGGACAGGCTGCACCTCCCGGCGAAGAGGAATTCACCTTCGGCCAGCAGGTTGTCTTCGCCCACGATGGCGAGAACCGCATCAGCTACGATTCCCGAACGTGGCGCATGGACGATGACGGAAAGCCGACCGAGACCCCCGACCGCCGTGAGTCCGGCTTCCTGCGCATCAACGATGACGATGAGATCGAAATGATCCTCACACACTCCGATGGGATGGTGGAGATCCTTTACGGCAGCCCGCTGAACGAGCGCGCGTGGCAGTTGGAAAGCGCCTCGACCATGGCGACGGCTACCGGCCCGACGAACCTGGGTCCGGGCAAGCGCCTTTACGGCCTGATGCCGAACAACGACCTCGGCTGGGTCGACGAGCGCCTCATTGACGGCGAGATGGTGCCATGGCAGTCCGCGCAGCTGTCCCGCGTGGTCGGTTAACCAGTTAGACGGGTGGCCAACAAGCTGGCTACCCGGTCACGGCCTCCCAGGCCATTTCCTCTACCTCGTCGGCGAGCTCTGGGCGGGGCATCTCCACCCCGTCCAGCTCCGTCACCCGCGCCTGCACGCGCACAGAGGAGACCAGCCACACGCCGGCTGCCGCCTGCAGGTCCTCGACTCTTAAGACGCGCTCCTCCGTGGTCCACCCACGCTGCTCCGCCAGCTTAAATAATGCGGCCTGCGAAGTTCCCTTCAGAATGCCCACGTGGGTCGGCGGGGTGACGAGCTTCTTCTCCCCCGTCGCCGGATCCACCTCCGCAACAACAACCGTCGAGGTCGGACCTTCCAACACGAGCCCCTCGTCGGATAGGAAGATCACGTCGTCCACCCCGCGCTTCTTAGCACTGCGCAGGGCCGCCATATTCGCGGCATAAGACAACGTCTTCGCGCCAATCAGCGCCCATGGAGAGCGCTCTGACAAGTCGATGCGGAAGCCCCGCTCGGCAGTCATCACCCGCACTCCGTGCGTCCGGTCGTGCAGCACGTGCTCGCTGACCGGTGCCACCGTGACCCAACCCGTCGGCTGACCCGTGGATTCCCGCCCGCGCGAGTAGACCCAGCGCAGTGCGGCCTCCTGACCCGGACCGTTCTTCTCCTCGAAGTCGGCCACGGCTATGTCGGTGGCACGATACCAACGCTCCAGATCCGGCTCCGGCAGATCCAGCATGGCGGAGCTATTCAGAAAGCGTGTGGCGTGACGCTCGCGGTTGCGGACATTTCCGCCACGCAGCATAAACGTCTCGAATACGCCGTCGCCACGCACCGCCGCAAGGTCGTCCGCGTAGATCATCGGAACGCTCCCGTCCCGGACCTGCGGCTCTGCCCCTTCGTTGGTTCCCAACACATCGACGACCACGAACTCTGCGTTCCAGTTACCCATAAATGTGATGTTACTGGCAGGCCGCGCGCACTCCGCCCTACGATGGGTGGCGTGTTTGACCTGACTCATAGCCCGATCCTTGACCACGTTCCCAATGCCAGCGCGCTGACTGGCAGCGAGTCCACCGAAGGTTCGGAGGTGCAGGGTGCCCAAGAAGGGAACCAAGCCGAACCCCAGATCGGCGCCACCGCCTGGCACTACGGCAATCCCCTCACCGAACAGTCCCGTATCAACGAAGACAAACCAGGCCTCGTGGACTTTTGGGATCGCGTGGCCATCCGCATTTCCGGCCCGGAGCGCCGCGATTGGCTGAACAACCTGATCTCTCAAAAGGTCAACGCCATCGCCCCCGGCCAGGCCACCTTCGGCCTGATCCTCGACGTCAAGGGGCACGTCGAGCATTTCTTTGGCATCCTCGCCACCAACGACGCTCTGATCCTCGACACCCCAGCCACCCACGCCGACGCGCTCGAGGACTACCTCCGCAAGATGGTCTTCTGGTCGCAGGTCACCGTCGAACGCCTGCCGTGGGCACGACTCACCGTCATCGGCACGGGCCTCGTCGCGGATTCCTCGCTATCTCTTAATGACGCCACGTCTCCCGCCGCCTTACCAGATCAGTTGAAAATCGACATTCCAGACGATCTGGACCTGCAATTGTGGCGTTTCGGGACTATCGGGGAGATGCAGACGCTTGATCTGTGGGTATCTAGGGATTACTTCGTCGATACCTGGGATCAGCTCAACGATGTTGCGACCCCCGCGGGACGCATGGCCTACGACGCCATCCGAATCCAGGCGCGCCTGCCGATCCTGGGCGTGGATACCGACGAGCGCGCCATCCCCCACGAGGTACCTGCTTTCATCGGCAGGGGAATCAGCGGCGCCACCCAGCTGGACGACGTAGCTGCGGGTCCCACCGAGGCAGCCGTGCACCTCAACAAGGGCTGTTACCGGGGCCAGGAGACGGTCTCCAGAGTCCACAACCTGGGAAAATCCCCGCGCGTTCTGGTGCTGTTGCACCTCGACGGATCCGCCAACCGGCTACCGAAAGTTGGCGCGGACCTCACCGCGGGTGGCCGCGCGATCGGCCGGGTCGGATCCAGCGTGCACGACTGCGACTACGGCCCCGTCGCCCTTGCTTTGGTGAAGCGGAATGTGGTGGAGAAGGTGGCGTCCAAAAATAGCGAAGTACCCCCGCTTCTAGCCGATGGGATCGACGTATCGATCGACCCCAGTGACCTGGCGGCGGCAGCGGGCGACGACTCGATCCGACCGGGGCGTGCGGCGATCAACCGACTGCGCGGGCGAAACTAGGATCCCAATTGGCTGGTTAACCCCCTAGCTCGCACGACAATGGCGCAGGTCACAGGGTGTTTATGTTGTCGCCAGCACCCGCGGGCGCGCAATAGAGTAGTGATCTTTTGGGAAAAACTGATCGCAAACCGCTATGGTGTAGGGCAGGAAGAAACTTAACATGTAAACGAAAAGGGTGGCCGAACTCCCGCGCCACTCGAGGACACCGCAAGGGGGTCAGGCCATGGGTCGCGGCCGTGCCAAGGCAAAGCAAGCCAAGGTTGCTCGTCAGTTGAAGTACAACGCTCCGGAGATGGATCTGGAGAGCCTGCAGAGGGAACTCTCGGGCCAGTCGCAAAACCGGGGTTCCGGTTCCCGCGGCGACGATAGCTACGACGACTACGAGGATGACTACAGCGAATACGCTGAAGCGTACGACGACTACGACGATGAGTATGCCGACAATTATGAGGATGGCTACTCCGACGACTCTCGGAAATAACTAGCCTATCCTCCGCAAAGCTCCCGCTCCTCCACACGTAGAAGGTGGAGGGGCGGGAGCTTTTTCACATGGGCTCTTTTCACGCGGGCTAGCTGCCCTGCCCCCCCGGCCCGTACCAGGGCAACCCGCGCAGTTAGCTTTTAGCCCTGCACCGGGGTGCGGTACTCGCCGGAAAGAACCGCGCCGGACTTTCCATCTTCTGCCGGGCGTACTTCGCCCAGTCGCCATGCGTCGATGTGGCGAGCGGTCAGCATAGCCATGGCACGTTCGGCATCGTCTTCAGCGACGACGGCGACCATGCCCACGCCCATGTTGAAGGTCTTTTCCATCTCCTCCTGCGAAACCTGGCCTTCCTCCTGAATCAGTCGGAAGATCGGGCCCGGGGTCCAGGAGGAACGCTCCAATTCCGCGACCAGGCCCTCAGGAATCACGCGGGCCAGGTTAGCTGCCAGGCCGCCGCCCGTGATGTGGGCGAAGGTATGCACATCGCACTCGCTGGCCAACTTCAGGCAGTCAAGGGCGTAGATGCGGGTGGGCTCCAGCAGCTCCTCCCCCAGCGTGCGACCGAGGGAGTCGATGTGACCATCCAGCGGCAACTTCTTGGTATCCAGCAGCACGTGGCGCGCCAGAGAGTAGCCGTTGGAGTGCAGGCCAGACGAGGCCATAGCGATCACCACATCGCCCGGACGCACACGGTCCGGTCCCAGCAGGTTGGCCTCTTCGACCACGCCGACGGAGGTGGCGGAGACGTCGTACTCATTAGGCTCCATCACGCCCGGGTGCTCAGCGGTCTCGCCACCCAGCAGGGCGCAGCCGGCTTCCTCGCAGCCCGCCGCGATGCCCGAAACGATGCTGGCGACGTGCTCCGGGACTACCTTGCCGATGGCGATGTAATCCTGCAGGAACAGTGGCTCGGCACCGCACACAACCAGGTCGTCCACGCACATAGCCACCAGGTCGCGGCCGATCGTGTCGTGCTTATCCATCGCCTGAGCGACGGCCAGCTTGGTGCCCACGCCGTCGGAGGATGCAGCCAGCAGAGGCTTTTCGTAATTCCCCAGGGCGAACAGTCCGGCAAATCCGCCAAGGCCGCCGCGGACCTCAGGGCGGGTGGCCTTCTTCGCCAGCGGAGCAAAGAGCTCTACCGCACGATCGCCGGCCTCAATATCCACACCTGCGGCGGCGTAGGACGCACCTGCCGCCTGTGCAGGGGTGTTCTCTGGTTGCTCACTCATGGCTTAGTACTCGCTTTCTTAGCCTGTTGTTTCAGCATTGTTTCGACCAGCGCTGAATTCGGGTTGTCGCTCGGCATGCCTAGGGGGAACACGCCATCGAAGCACGCCGCGCACAGCTCGTCGCTGCTTTGTTGTGACGCCTCTATCATCGCCTCGGTCGAGACGAAGGCCAGGGAATCCGCATCGATTTCCTTGCGGATCCCTTCCACCGGGTCTGCGGGGTCAACGTTGTTCGCAATAAGCTCGGTGGGCGAGGCAAAGTCGATGCCGTAGAAGCACGGCCACTTCACCGGCGGCGATGCAATGCGGACGTGAACTTCCTTCGCCCCCGCTTCACGCAGCATCTTGATGAGAGCGCGCTGGGTGTTGCCACGCACGATCGAATCGTCGACAACGACCAGGCGCTTGCCCTCGATAACCTCGCGCAGCGGGTTGAGCTTCAAGCGAATGCCCAGCTGACGGATCGTCTGCGAAGGCTGGATAAAGGTGCGCCCCACATAGGCGTTCTTCATCAGCCCCTGGCCGAAGGGGATGCGCGAAGCCTGGGCGTATCCCACCGCCGCCGGGGTGCCGGATTCCGGAACGGGGATGACCAGGTCGCCGTCCGCCGGGGCTTCCTCCGCCAGCTTCCGGCCGATCTGCAGACGCGCGCCATTGACCGAGCGGCCGCGGATCACGGAATCGGGGCGCGCCAGGTAAACGTACTCAAACACGCAGCCCTTGTGGGCGGTCTCGTCGAAGCGGCGGGAGCGCACGCCATCGCCGTCGACGATCACCAGCTCGCCCGGCTCCACATCGCGGACGAAACGCGCACCCACGATGTCCAGCGCCGCGGTTTCAGAAGCCACAACCCAGCCGCCACCTGCCAGCTGGCCGATGGACAGCGGCCGCACGCCCTGCGGGTCGCGCGCCGCATACAGCGTGTCGCCGTCGGTGAACAGTACACAGAATGCACCCTTGACCTTGGGGAACAGCTCCATCGCTGCTTCCTCCACCCCGTGACCTTCGCGCGTGTCGGCAGCCAGCAGGGCACACATCACCAGGGAATCGGAGGGGTTTTCCTTTGGATCCACCAGTCCCAGACGGGCGGCCTCCTGGGTCAGCTCCCGGTGATTCACCAGGTTGCCGTTGTGCCCCAGCGCGACGTCCGTGCCGTCGGGGGCCATGCGGAACATAGGCTGCGCATTTTCCCAGCTATTTCCACCGGCGGTGGTGTAGCGGTTATGCCCCAAGCCGATGTGCCCCTTCAGGGCCTCCAGCGACTGTTCGTCGAAGACCTGGCTGACAAGCCCCAGATCCTTGAACACAACGATCTGGTCGCCATCGCCCACTGCGATACCTGCGGCCTCCTGGCCACGATGCTGCAAGGCATAGAGGCCGTAGTAGGTCAGCTTAGAAACGTCCTCCCCCGGCGCCCATACTCCGAATACGCCGCATTCTTCCCGGGGCTCAGTTTCGCCCCGGTCGTCGAATGGACTCAGCAACGCTTCTGCCTCTGATTGAAATTCTTGGCCGTGAATGTTTGCCACTATCCCGACATTACTAGCCCATGGGCGCTAACCCAAAGGGATGGGGTTTCATCTTCAGATTCGAAACAGCGGAAGGTGCTCCGCGATGCTGGATGTGCGGGTACCGGAGGTGTCGGCGTCCGAACCAAAAAGATCCTCTTCCCCAACAACCAGGCGCAGCCACGTCAACGGCGAGCACTGCACAACATTGGGAGGGGTACCGCGGCGATGCTCCAGCCCGGCGATGCATTGAATCGCACCGAAAGGAGGGACGCGCACTTCGACGGAATGGCCGGGCACAAGCTCCTCCAGCACCTTCAGAGACAGGCGCACAGCCGCCGCCACATCGACGCGGGGCGGTCGGGGCTGATCGTCGGGAGAGCGTACCCACGGGGCTACTTTTTCGACGCCACGTCGAGCCTCGGCGGACAATTCCGGGCCGTGTAGGTGCTTCATACAAAAGAATTGTAGTGTTCGATAAAACACCAAGCTAAGGCGCACGTTAGTATTGGTCGTTGGACATGGCCGCGCAGCGCGAGGAACCAAAGGAACAAGAGGAAGGTAGCGACGTGACGGATAGCACGAACAGCACGGACAACACGGCAGAGGCACCACAAGAGCGCAGCCCAAAGGTGACGCTGCGCTTCCTAGCCGCCCCGACAGACGTGCTGATGGCCGGCGCCATGGGCGTGCACGGTGGTCGCGTGCTGGAGTGGATCGATAAGGCAGCCTATGCGTGCGCCGTGGGCTGGGCACAGTCCTACTGCGTGACCGCTTACGTGGGGCACATTCACTTCACCCGTCCGATCCCCTCGGGCCACATGGTAGAGGTGCGCAGCCGTATCGCCTACACCGGTCGTAGCTCCATGCACATCGTCAACGAGGTGCTGTCCGCGGACCCGCGCGAAGGCGTATTCACCCGCGCCTGCGACTGCCTGGTGATCTTCGTGGCGCTGGACGAAAACGGCAAGTCCAAGCAGATCCCCACCTACGTTCCCACCACCGACGAAGAAAAGCGTGTGGAAGACGCTGCGCTGTCCCGCATTCAGCTGCGCAAGGCCATCGAAGAGGAAATGCTGCGCCAGACCTACACCGACAAGTCGACTGCGCCGGAGCTGGTGAACCGCTTCCTGGCCAAGCCGACCGACGTGAACTGGGGCGGCAACGTCCACGGTGGCACGGCAATGGAGTGGATCGACGAAGCCGCCACGGCCTGCACCATGCAGTGGACGGGCGAGCGCACCACCGCGGTCTACGCCGGCGGCATTCGCTTCTACCGTCCCGTGCACATCGGCGACCTCGTGGAAGTGGACGCGCGCCTGGTGCGAACCGACGAACGCTCCATGACGGTGATGGTGCACCTGCGTGCAGGCGATCCGCGCGAGGGCAAGGGCAACCTGCCGGTCGCCATCCACGCCTCTATGACGTATATCGCGATCGACCTGGACGGAAACCCTCTGCAGGCCCGCCAGTACACGCCGGTAACCAACGAGGACAAGCGCCTGGAGGAGCACGCAGCAACGCTGCGCAACCTGCGTAAGGAATTCCTGCCGCGACCGCTGGTGAGCCCCAGCAACCGCGACTTCCGCTTCGTAGAGTAAAGCGCGGCGGCAAAACGCCACAGCACAAGTCAAGGGGGCCGCGACCATTTGGTCGTGGGCCCCTTGATTACTTGTCGCGGCTACCTAGATCACAGAATTGTTGCCGGCCGCGTGGCTAAACAACGCGGGCAGGGTGGACTTCCACGCCGTCTCGGCCTCTTCCAGCGAGATGACGATGTCGAAGTCATCATCATGCTGCTTGGCCGGGTCGAGCTCGATCTCCCCACCGAACGGCAACACCGGGTACACGCCGGAGCCGAAACGGATGATCGGCTGACCCGCTGCGTCACTGACACCGGTCAGGCCGATCCACCCGCCGGTCAGGCCGGTCTCGGCCAGGTCGCGCATCAGATCGCCGTAGTCCTCGCTGCGCACGGCCAGCAGGACGCGGGAAGCGGTCTCGGAGAACAGGCCAACCGCCGCTTGCTGTGCCAGCGTGCGACCCTGCGCGACGGCGGATTCGTGCTGGCTGAGCATCGGGTTCACAGCCATTCCCCGACCGGACTGGATTGCCAGCTCCACAACGGCCTGCGACAGGCCGCCCTCGGAGAGGTCGTGGGCGGCGACGATCTTGTCGCGCTGGTCGGTGATGAAGGCGCCCAGGCGCTGTTCCACGGACAGGTCAACCTGCGGGGGCAGGCCGGCCAGCTCGTCGTGAACAACCTGCTGCCAGATGGAACCGCCGAGCTCCTCGCGGGTCTCCGCGCCCACCAGAACCAGGTGGTACTGTTCCTGGCTCTCGTCGGCGCCGGCCTCAGCGCCAGCACCAGCCTGCTTCGGCAGCTGCTGCGGGATGCGGCGAGCACAATCGTCGATGGTGCCCAGCACTGCGATAACCGGGGTCGGCAGGATAGCGGTATCGCCGGTCTGGTTGTAGAACGAAACGTTGCCGCCCGTCACCGGGATGCCCATTTCCTTACAGCCATCGGCCAGGCCGTGAACGGCCTCGCGGAACTGCCACATCACGCCCGGGTCCTCCGGGGAGCCGAAGTTCAGGCAGTTGGAGACCGCCACGGGGGTCGCACCCGTGACGGAGACATTGCGGTATGCCTCGGCCAGCGCCAGCTGTGCGCCGGTGCGCGGGTCCAGGCGGGTGTAACGGCCGGAGGCGTCAGTAGACACGGCGATGCCGCGCCCGGTCTCCTCGTCGATGCGCAGCACGCCTGCGTCCGCATCCTTGGCGGAGACAGTGTTGCCGCGCACGTAGCGGTCGTACTGCTCGGTGATGAACTCGCGGGAGCACAGCGCCGGGGAGGCCGCCAGATCCAAGATCTGGCCACGCACTTCCTGTGCGGTCTCCGGCAGGTCCATGCCGCGGGCTTCGTTCAACTGATCCTGCTCGGCCGGGCGCTCGTAGGGGCGCTCGTATACCGGGCCTTCCTCGGCCATGGTGTGCGCGGACGCATCCACCACAATCTCGCCACGGTGCTCGATGACCAGGTGCTCGCCGTCGGTCACGCAGCCGATGTCGGAGGCCAGGACGTCCCACTTGCGGCAGATCTCCATGAACGCATCCACGTTCTCCGGGGTCACGACGGCGCACATGCGCTCCTGGGACTCGGAAGACAGGATCTCCGCGGCGGTCATGCCCTCGGCGCGCAGGTGAACGTTGTCCAGGTTGATGTGCATGCCGCCGTCACCGGCGGAGGCCAGCTCTGCAGTGGCGCAGGAAAGACCAGCACCACCGAGATCCTGAATGCCGACGACCACGCCAGCACGGTACAGGTCCAGGCAGCACTCAATCAGTACCTTCTCCGCGAAGGGGTCGCCCACCTGCACGGCGGGCAGCTTGCGCTCCGCGCCTTCCTCGAAGGTGTCGGAGGCCAGCACGGATACGCCACCGATGCCATCCAGGCCCGTGCGGGAGCCGAAAAGGATCACTCGGTTGCCCTTGCCAGAGGCGAAGGCCAGCTTCAGATCTTCGGTCTTCAAAGTGCCCACGCATAGTGCATTGACCAGCGGGTTACCCGCGTAGGTGGCGTCAAAAACAGTCTCACCGCCGATGTTCGGCAGCCCCAGAGAGTTGCCGTAACCACCCACACCCGCGACCACGCCGGGCAGCACGCGCTGAGTATCCGGTAGGTCGGCTGGGCCGAAGCGCAGCTGATCCATCACGGCCACCGGGCGCGCGCCCATTGCCATGATGTCGCGGACGATGCCGCCCACGCCGGTGGCTGCGCCTTGGTAGGGCTCCACGTAGGACGGGTGGTTGTGGGATTCGACCTTGAAGGTCACGGCGTGGCCATCGCCGATGTCGATCACACCGGCGTTCTCGCCGATGCCGGCGAGCATCTTGGACTTCATCTCGTCCGTCGTGGTCTCGCCGAAGTAGCGCAGGTGCGTCTTCGAGGACTTGTACGAGCAGTGCTCGGACCACATCACGGAATACATCGCCAGCTCCGCATCGGTTGGGCGACGGCCCAAGAGTTCCTTGATGCGTGCGTACTCGTCGTCCTTCAGGCCCAGCTCGTGGTACGGCTGCTCCAGATCCGGGTTGGCCTTAGCGTCGGCGACCGTGTCGTTGTGAATCATGGGGATCGGGTGCTCCTTGTAAGAAGAAAATTTAGGAAACGAGCGTGGACAGAACCGACTGGAACAGACCCAGTCCGTCAAGGGACGGGCCCGTCAGCGTTTCCACTGCGTGCTCTGGGTGTGGCATCAGGCCAACTACGCGGCCGTTTTCGCTGCACACACCGGCGATCGAGTTGCGGGATCCGTTGTGGTTCACGGCGTAGCGGAACACCACGCGACCTTCGCCTTCGAGGCGCTCCAGGGTCTCCTCGCTGGCCTGGAAGCGCCCCTCGCCGTGCTTAGACGGCACCAGGATCTTGGATCCCTCGGCGAACTGGTTGGTCCACGCGGTGGAAGTGTTTTCGACCTCTAGGTAAACATCGCGGCACACAAAGTGCAGGCCCTCGTTACGAGTCAGGGCGCCGGGCAGCAGGCCGGCTTCCTGCAGAATCTGGAAGCCATTGCAGATGCCCAGCACGGGGGTGCCCCGCTCCGCGGCAGCCACTACGGACTTCATGGCCGGGGCGATGGAAGCGATGGCGCCGGCCCGCAGGTAGTCGCCGTAGGAAAAACCGCCGGGCACAACCACAGCGTCAACGTTCTTCAGATCTTCGTCAGCGTGCCACAACTCCACCGGCTCCGCCCCCGCCAGGCGCACGGCGCGCACGGCATCGACGTCATCCAAGGTGCCGGGGAAGGTGATTACTCCGATGCGGCTGGTCACTTACTTTGCCTCCACATCCGCGCCGCCTGCCACGGCTTCTGCACCCTCTACGACTACCTCGTAGTCCTCGATCACGGTGTTGGCCAGCAGGTCGGAGGCGATCTTTTCCAGGTCTTCGCGCGAGACACCCTCGCCGACCTCCAGCTCAAAGCGCTTCCCCTGGCGCACGTCCTCTACCCCACTGATACCGATGCGACCCAGCGCACGGACAACGGCCTGACCCTGCGGGTCGAGGATTTCCTTCTTGGGCATGACGTTGACGACTACACGAGCCATGGCTTCTATATTCTCCCAGCTTTGCGGTATTTTTCGGAAGGTATTTACCGCCCCATGGTAACACTGCGAAGTGGCAGGTTTTTAAGCCACAGATACCTGCTGGCGATCGACGTAGTCGCAGTAGTTCGCTGGCTGGTAGCCACTGTCCCGCAGCAGCTCGAGAATGCGCAGCATATCGCCCGCTACGTCGTCCTTATCTGCCTTTGCTGCGCTGATCGACAAGCGGATGTCTTTGCCCTTCGCCGCGCCGCGTCGCACGCTGTTAAGTACGTTACGACGCCACCACTTCACCGAACCAAACCCATCCCCAAAAGCGAGCACGCGCACCTGGTGGCGGTTGTCATTAGTGAGGTCACGGATGGTGTAGGCATCCGCCGCCACCTCCAGGCCAACCTTGGCGGCAGCCTCCAGAGCGTCTTCCGACGCCAACCAGCGGGTCGGCGCGAACACCTTCGGTGCCAGTCCCAGCGCGTCCAGCTGACGGGTGGCTGCGGAGAGGCGCAGCGTAGCCTCGTGCCGGCCGAGCCGGTGGAACTCCCCCTTGCCGTGCGTTCCGCCCAGGGGCCCGAGCCCGCCGAGCAGGAGCTCGTGCCCGCGTGCAGCGGAATCGTGGACCAGCTCCAGCGTTGCCCGGTCGTCCTTCAACCGCCAGTCCGGCCCCTGAACCGTGAGCACCAGACCCGCATGGATATCCAACGCCCGGGCTGCATCGCGCATCTTCTCAGCCGCCGTTACCGTGCCCTGGCGCAACCCCGTGATGGTCAACAGCATTCGGGGGGCGCGCTGCGTGCCGGGGGTGGACTGTGCGAGACTCATACCTGAGTACACTGCCCCACGCAGGTGAACGGCAGGTAACGCCCGGCCGACTTTTGGCCGACTTCTGGCTGTCTACTTGTTGACAGCTACAGCAAGGTCCTCCCGGCAAGCCCCGGCCGTGTTACAGCAGCTCAGTGGCGCCCATCTTGTCGAGCTCCCACGCGGTTTCAAAAGCCGCCTGGCGCCACTTCGCGTAGCGGCCGGATACACCGCCGTGCCCGGCCTCCATGTCGATGCGCAGCAGCGTGTTGTCCGTGCCGACCTCGCGCAGCTTGGCCACCCACTTCGCAGGCTCCACGTACAGCACACGCGTGTCGTTCAGGCTGGTCACTGCCAGAATCGGCGGGTAGTTCAAGTCGGCGGAGACATTCTCATAGGGCGCGTAGCTGGCCATGTAGTCGTAGACCTCCGGGTCGTGGAAGGGGTCGCCCCACTCGTCCCACTCGGTCACGGTCAGCGGTAGCTCCGGCATCAGCATGCTGGTCAGCGGGTCCACGAAGGGAACCACGGCCTCAATGCCTGCGAAACGATCGCCCGCCATGTTAGCCACCGCCCCCATTAGCATTCCACCGGCGGAGCCGCCCTCGGCCACCATCTGCTCGCGGGTAGTCATGCCTTCGCGCAGCAGGTGGTCGGCCACTGCCACGAAGTCCGTGAACGTGTTGCGTTTTTCCAGCCCCTTGCCGTGGTCGTACCACAGTCGGCCCATCTCGCCGCCGCCGCGGACGTGCGCGATGGCGTACACCACGCCACGGTCCAGCATGGACAGACGGAACAGGGAAAAGCCCGGGTCGATGCAGTTTTCATAGGAACCGTAGCCGTACAGCAGCACGGGGTTTGCCTGCGTGATGTCCACGTCCGTGCGGTGGATCAGGGAAACCGGAATCCGCGCCCCGTCCTCGGCTGTCACCCATAGCCGCTGCGAGGTGTACAAAGCGGGGTCGAACTCCCGACCGTCCGGGTCGGGCAGCACCTGTTGCTCCTTGCGCAGGATCTTCTCCCCCGTCGCCAGGTCGATGTCATAGATCCGCGGCGGGGTGGTGAAGGCACTGTAGGCCACCCGCAGAACCGGGCTGTCCCACTCGCTGTTGCCGACGGCGCCGACCCCGCAAAGCTCCCCGGGGAACTCGATCCGCTCGAACTCGCCGAAGGCCGGGGCGGAAGCGGTTCCGGCCGACGTTTCGGCGTCCCCAAGCTTCATGATGTAGCTGGTCTCCAGCGCATTCTCCCGAGCTTCGAGGACAATGTGGTCGCTGAAAACATCCACACCCTCCAGGCGCACGTCGTCGCGGTGCGGTACCAGCGCCTGCACATCGTCCCACGCGGCGATCTGGCCGGTCGGGTGGTAGCCCAGCTCGCTGTTTACACCTGTCTTGTTGTGCAGCACCAGCCACAGGTCCTGGCCGCCCACAACAGCGTGATCCACCCCGTATTCCACATTGGCCTCGCGCGGGATTACACAGGTCAGCTCGGCATTCGGATCCTCCAGATCGAGGTACCATACCTCGCTGGTCACCTTCGAGCCCGTGTGGATCAACAGGTAACGCTCCGAACGGGTCGTCGCCACGCCCGCCCAAAAGCGCTCGTCGTCTTCGCGGTACACCAGCTCGTCTTTATCGACGCCCTCACCGACTGTGTGGCGCCAGACCTCGTGCGGTCGCCACGCTTCATCCACGCGCTGGTAGTACACGGTATCCCTGCCGACCCAGGTGGCGCCGTAGAAGACGTCCTCGATCACGTCCTCCAGGTCCTCCCCCGTGGTGAGGTCGCGGATGCGCAGGGTGAAGCGCTCGGAGCCGGTTTCATCCACCGAGTAAGCCAGCCGCGTGCCGTCCTGGGTCACGCTGGCCGCGCCCAGGCTGAAAAACTCCTTACCTTCGGCTAAAGCGTTGCAGTCCAGGAAGGTCTCTTCGCCCGGTGCGGGGGTGCCGGGTTCGATGGTCGGCGGGGTCCAGTCGTCCTCGTTGGCGATGGGCAGGCGGCACATTGTGCCGTAGCTTTTGCCTTCCTCGGTGCGGGAGAAGTACCACCAGCCCTCGGAGCGGACGGGCAGGGACATGTCCGTTTCCTGCACGCGTGCCTTAACTTCCTCGAAGAGGCGTTCCTGCAGGGGCTTGAGGTGCTCCGTCTGCTGAAGGGTCCAGGCGTTTTCCGCCTCTAGGTGCTGGCGCACCTCGGAGTTGTCTTTGTCGCGCAGCCACTCGTAGTTATCCACGAACTCGCGACCGTGGAAGGTGCGTGTGTGCGGCACCTTCTTCGCAGTCGGCGGAGCCGCAATCGGGTTGTTGGCTGTCTGGGGCGCGTCGTTATTAGGCATACGCGCCATGCTACTCAGACAGAATTAGTAAGGGGTTGGTAAGGGGTTGGCGAGAGTCGCAGCCCCCTAGACGCACTGGCCGATCCAGTCGGAGAAGCGCTTGCCGGATAGCTTCTCGTAGGCCTCAATGTAGCGGGAACGGGTGGCCTCCACCACGGAACCCGGCAGCGGCGGCGGGGGCGTGCCCTCGGACTTGTCCCAGCCGGACTTCGGGCCGGTCAGCCAGTTGCGCACGTACTGCTTATCGAAGCTGGGCTGCACCTTGCCCTCCTCGTAGCCCTCGGCGGGCCAGTAGCGGGAGGAATCCGGGGTCAGCACCTCGTCGGCCAGCACTAGGGTGCCGTCTGCATCCAGCCCGAACTCGAACTTGGTATCGGCCAGGATCAGGCCCTTCTCCTCGGCGATGGCAGCGGCCTTTTTGTAGATGGCCAGGGTGGCATCGCGCAGCTTGTTGGCGAGCTCCTCCCCCAGTTCCTCGACAACCACGTCGAAGCTCACATTCTCGTCGTGATCGCCCAACTCAGCCTTGGTCGCCGGGGTGAAGATCGGCTCTGGCAGGCGGGAAGCCTCAACCAGCCCCTCGGGCAGCTCCACGCCACACACGCTGCCGGTCTCCTCGTATTCCTTCAAGCCGGAGCCCGTCAGGTAGCCACGGGCCACGCACTCGAACGGGATCATGTCCAGCTTCTTGCACAGCATGGCGCGGCCGAGGACGTACTCGGGGATCCGCTCATCGTCCAGCGCACCGGCCAGGTGGTTGGGAAAGTCGATCTCGTCAAAGAAAAAGGCGCTCACGGCAGTGAGCACTCGACCCTTGTCTGGGATCTCCGTATCAAGGACGTAGTCATAAGCACTAATCCGGTCACTGACAACCATCAACAGGTTGTCTTCGTCGACCTCGTAGATCTCCCGCACTTTTCCTGCGGAATGATGCTCGTACTCGCACAGTTCTGGACGCATGAGTAGCTAGTGTAGCCCTGTCCCCGGCTTTTGACTATTCATGACGAAAGCCCTGCGAGACTATTGTGTTTGCGCTGCTAAACCGCGGTCGTGACCCACCTCACGACCGCGGTGCTGGGGTACTACAGAATCACTGGGGCACTACAGAATCTCGCCCGGCGCGTAGGCAGCGGCCTCCGCGTGACGGCTGGTGACGCCCTCGATGCGCTCCAGTACCCGGGAAACCTGGGACTCGGCCGCGCCGATGAAGGCGTGACGGTCTGCCAAGGCCTCCTTCAGCTGTGCCTCGTCCAGCGGGAAGCGGTCGTCGCCGGCCAGACGCTGAACCAGATCCTGATCGCCGCCGTTCTCGCGCATGTTCAGCGCCACCGCCACGGCGTGCTCCTTGATCAGCTCGTGGGCGGTCTCGCGCCCTACCCCGGCGCGCACGGCCGCCATCAGGATGCGGGTGGTGGCCAGGAACGGCAAGTAGCGTTCCAACTCTCGGTCGATCATCGCCGGGAAAACCCCGAACTCGTCCAGGACGGTCAGGAAGGTCTCACACATGCCGTCGAAGGTGAAGAAGGCGTCCGGAAGAGCAACGCGACGAACCACAGAGCAGAACACGTCGCCCTCGTTCCACTGCGCACCCGCCAGATCCGCGGCCATGGTCAGGTAGCCGCGCAGCAGGATCTGCATGCCGCCGACGCGCTCGCAGGAGCGGGCGTTCATCTTGTGCGGCATGGCGGAGGAACCGACCTGGCCTTCCTTGAAGCCCTCGGTCACGGTCTCGTTGCCCGCCATGAGGCGGATCGTCATCGACAGCGAAGACAACGCGGCACCCACCTGCACCAGGGCACTCAGCGCATCCATATCCAGGCTGCGCGGATAAACCTGGCCGACGGAGTCAAAGACGCGGGAGAAGCCCAGGTTCTCCGCGATCGTGTTCTCCAGCTCCGCCAGCTTGGACTCGTCGCCGCCGACCAGATCCAGCATGTCCTGGCTGGTGCCCATCGGCCCCTTGATGCCGCGCAGCGGGTAGCGGCCCAACAGATCCTCGATGCGCTCCAGTCCCACCAGCAGCTCGTCGGCGGCGGAGGCAAAGCGCTTGCCCAACGTCGTGGCCTGGGCGGCAACGTTGTGGGAACGCCCGGCCATCACTAGCGACTGGTTCTCCGCCGCACGGCGACCGATGCGCGCCAGCACGGCAACGGCCTTATCGCGAGCCAACTGCAGGGAGCTAAAGATCTGCAGCTGCTCCACGTTCTCCGTCAGGTCGCGGGAGGTCATCCCCTTGTGAATGTGCTCCTGACCAGCCAACGCATTGAATTCCTCGATGCGGGCCTTCACGTCGTGGCGCGTGACCTTTTCGCGCTCAGCGATGGAATCCAGATTGACGTTCTCGATGACCTTTTCGTAGGCCTCGATGGCCTCGGCGGGCACATCCACCCCTAGGGCGGCCTGGGCCTTCATCACAGAGATCCAGAGCTTGCGCTCCATAATGATCTTGTCCTCCGGCGACCAGATGGCGGTCATCTCCGGGGAGGCGTAGCGGTTGGCAAGGACGTTGGAAATATTTTTCTTAGCAGGCACGCCCCCGAGTTTATGCGCAGCGCTGGCTTTTAGGAATCTGCGAACTTATCCAAGTCCTTAATCCGCCCCGCTGCAATCACCAGGTCGCCAGAGCGGATCACGTACCCCGCTGGTGGTGTGGAGAAGTGCCCCTCCGCGGAGCGCACCGCTACGATCGCGATCCCCCGCGGGGTTTCCTCCACCTTCCGCCCGTGCATGTGCAGCGGAGGCGCCAGCTTCGCCATGGCGAAGTCGCGGTCGAACTCGATGTATTCCTGCACGTGACCTGCGATAAGGTGCGCCACGCGCCGTCCCGTATCGCGCTCTGGCCGCACCACGTGGTGCACGCCGATCTGCGTGAGGATCTTCGCGTGCTGCTGGTTGTCGGCCTTTGCCCAGACATTGGGCACCCCGAGATCCATCACGGCTGAGGCAGTAAGCAGTGACGCCCCCATGTCGGAGCCGATACCGATCACAACACGGTGTGCATCCTGTACACCAAGCTGGCGCAGCACGTCCTGGTCCGTGGTTTCCGCGATCACTGCGTGGGTCAGCAGCGGGGCGGCCTTGGCCACCACTACTTCATCCACGTCGATACCCAGAACTTCCACTCCGGACTGCACGAGCTCTTCGCCTAGCGCCATGCCGAAACGGCCCAGGCCGATGATGACGACGGGAGGATTGGTCGGGTGGGAAAAGAACTTAGCCAATGAACGGCCTTTCTACTGGGAAGGAATAGAGGCGTCGATTAGTACGGGCGGCCAACGCCGCCACCACGGTGATGGGGCCAATACGGCCGAGGTACATCAGCACCACCAGCCATATGCGGGCGAAATCGGGCAGCTCCGGGGTGATGCCGGTGGTCAGGCCGACGGTGGCGAACGCGGAGATGGTTTCGAAGGCGATCTGGTGGGAGTGGAACTGCGGCAGCAACAGCTGCAGCGCCATGATAGAACCGCCGACGATGAGGAAAGCCATCATGAACACAGCCATCGCCTGGCGCACGATGCGCCCCGGGATGCGCCTGCCCGCGACCAGCAGCTGTTCATCGCCACGCACCTCCGCGATCAAAACGGCAACTAGCACCGCGGCGGTGGTGACCTTCACGCCACCCGCTGTGCCGCCCGAGCCACCGCCGATGAACATCAGGAAGTCCGTCAGCATCAGGGATGATGGCCGCAAGTCCGAAAGATCCACCGAGTTGAACCCCGCGGTGCGCGAGGACACGGAGTGGAAAAACGCCGCCTGAACGGCCGACCATGGCGATAGGTCCCGCAGCGTGTTGGTCCACTCCATCAGGGCGAAGCCGATAGTGCCCACCGCCAGCAGGATCGAGGTTCCTACGAGGGTGAAGATCAACGTCAGCGACGGTGGGTGCTTCACCTTCGATCGCCACCTCGCCCGCAGTTCCAGCAGCACGGGGAAGCCCAGGCCACCGACGATAATGCCGAATGCGATCGGCAGGATGATCCCCGCATCGTTGACGTAGGGCACCAGGTTGTTGGAGCGCAGGCCGAAGCCCGCGTTGTTGAACGCCGAAATGGAGTGGAATACTCCCTCCCACACGGCAGGCAGGAAACCGTAGCCGTATTCCGCAGCGAAGCGGAAGGTCAGCACGATCGCGATGACCAGCTCGGTCGCCAGCGAGAAGCCGATGGTGCCGAAGATGATGGTGCGGATCTCGCCCAGGTCCCTTCCGCGTTGTTCCGCGGCAGCTCGCAGGCGCCCTTTGACGCCCATCTGTCCAGCCAGAACAAAGCTCACCACCGTGGCGAGCGTCATGATGCCAAGGCCTCCGACCTGAATCAGCAGCATGATGACGACCTGCCCGAAATGAGACCAGTAGGTCGCGGTATCCACGACAGTAAGGCCGGTCAGGCACGTGGCCGAGGTAGCGGTGAACAGGGCGGTAGTAAACTCCGGGCTCTCCGGCCCGCTGCGAGAAAACGGCAACAGCAGCAGCGCAGTACCGGCGAGGATAAGTAACAGGAAGCTCACGGACACCAGCTGCGCAGGGCTGAAGCCTTGCCGGCTTCGCTGGCGACGTTCGCCTGAGTGTGCAATCACAAGGGGTTACCTTAAACCTCTTGCTCCTTATGCGAAACCCTTACACAATCTTGACACCCGAGTTTTGGCTCACACTGCTGCGCCGGAAACTAAATGGAGATGCGCCCCTCAACTGCGCGAAGGGCAATGTCGGAGCGGTAGTGCGAGCCCTCCAGCTCGATTCCCTGCAGGGTCGCATAGGCCTGTTCGCGAGCCTCCGCCAGCGTAGCCCCGGAGCCGATGACGTTCAGTACGCGCCCACCAGCGCTGACCAGCTGGCCGTCCTTGTCCGCCACACCCGCGGCCAGGATGCCGCGAGCCTCACTGCCTGGCTCCGCACCGGTAATCGGCTGGCCGGTGACAGGGCTGGCCGGGTAGTTCTCGGCAGCCAGGACGACGGTCAGCGCATAGCCGTCCTCCCACTCCAGCGGCGGCAACTGATCCAGGGTGCCGGTAGCCACGGCGTTCAGCACCCCACCCAGCGGGGTCTTCAGCAGGCGCAGCACGGCCTGGGTCTCCGGGTCGCCGAAGCGGCAGTTGAACTCCACCACCGCCGGACCTTCGCTACCCCATGCCAGGCCCGCGTACAGCAGCCCATTGAAAGGCACGCCCTCGGCCACCATCTGCTGAGCCACCGGCTTCACAACGTCCTCGACGATGCGCTGCACGCCGTCTTCTGGCAGCCAGGGCAGCGGGGTGTATGCGCCCATGCCGCCGGTGTTCGGTCCTTCGTCGTTGTCGCCCACTCGCTTGTGGTCCTGCGCGGGCAGCAGCGGAACCACCGTCTCCCCATCTACTAGGCAGAATAGGGAAACCTCGGGGCCGTCCAGGAAGCTTTCCAGCAGCACTGGGTTGCCGCCGGCGTGCACGGCGTGGATGTGCTCCAGAGCTTCTGCGCGGTCGGCCGTGACCACCACGCCCTTGCCTCCAGCCAGACCATCGTCTTTGACAACGTAGGTGGGACCGAATTTGTCGAGGGTGGCGTCAATAAAAGAATCGCTAGACCCGACAGGAACAGCGACGGCCTCTGCGGTACGGACCTGCGCTTTGGCCATGATGTCCTTGGCGAAGGCCTTCGAGCCCTCAATCTGGGCCGCTGCTGCAGACGGACCGAACGCGGCGAAGCCAGCGGCGCGCAGCTCATCGGCAACGCCCGCGACCAGGGGAATCTCCGGGCCAATCACAACCAGGTCCGCCTGGACCTGTTGGGCCAGCGCAACCGGATCACCATCCGGGTGGAGGGTAGCCACGGCCGCCATGCCGGCGTTGCCCGGGCTGACGTGAACCTGCTCGACGGTCGGATCCTGGGACAGGGAATAGGCCAATGCGTGCTCGCGAGCACCGCTGCCGATAACAAGAATGCGCATGGTTCCCCAGTCTAGCGAAGCCGCGGACTGCCACCGGCAGCCTGCATCCCAAGCCCCCACAACAGAAACGTTTAACGCGCTAACATCGGCACCATGGCTACGGTATTCACGAAAATCATCAACGGCGAGATCCCGGGGCGCTTCGTCTACCGCGACGAAAAGGTAGTGGCGTTTCTGACCATCGAACCTGCTGCATACGGCCACACGCTGGTCGTTCCCATCGAGGAAGTCGACCGTTGGACGGACATGGATCCGGCGACGTGGGCTCACTGCAACGAGGTCGCCCAGCTAGTCGGCAAGGCTATCGTCGATACTTTTGACGCCCCACGCGCCGGCTACCTGATCGCTGGATTCGAGGTGCCGCACGCTCACATCCACGTATTCCCCGCATCCGATATGTCCGGCTTCAGCCTGCAGAACGTAATGCGTATGGACGAGACCGATCCGGAAAAGATGGACGATTCCGCCGCGAAGATCCGCGCGGCGCTTCTGAAGCAAGGGGTCGATGAGGCGAAGGTTCCCAACGCCTAAAAGCCCCTCTCAGGTCACCACCTGCAAGCACCTATCCGATCTCAGATCAGTGGACGTTTCTGAACAGTGGACAACGACAAATTAGATCCGATGGAACTTGAGCTGGACGAGCTCGCGGAGGTCGACCCTCCGGCGGGCACGGCCGTAGAAAAAGAACTAGCAGAAGAACTGTACGACCCCTCCAACGCGGGCGACGTCATCGGTGGTGCGCCCGACTCCCGTGGTTGGCTTAGCCGCTTGGGCAGCGGGATGGCCAGCGGAATCTCCAGCACCGGTCGCTTCCTGTGGGATATACCGTCGCGTGTCAGCCGCCCCCAAATGCCGCAGCTACGCGGGGCAATCCCCGATCCGCCTCTCGGCGCCCGCCAGGTCTCCCCCGGCTACGCCGACGACCTGTGGCAGGCGCGCCCCACCATCGATCGGCCGTATCCGGTGATCCTGATCCACGGCACGATCAGCTCAAAGAACGTATGGCAGAACCTGGTGCTGCGTCTGCGCGAGGACGATTTCGTAGTATTCAGCCCCGACTACGGCGTACATGGCACGCAGGACATCCCGACTTCGGCCCAGGATATCGGCGCTTATATCGAGCAAGTGCTGGCCGCGACTGGCGCGGAGGCCGTGGACATCGTCGGTCACTCCCAGGGCGGGTTGCTGGCGCGTTATTGGATCAATGAGCTCGGCGGCGAGGATTATGTCCATCACCTCATCACCCTGGGAACCCCGCACCAGGGCACCACGCTGCTGGGCATGCTCGGCAGCATGCTCACCACGGACATGAGCCAACGGGTGGCAGCCGCCACGATCCGCCGAGTGTTCGGCGCGGCCGGTATGCAGCAGGTGATCGGCTCGCCACTTCTGGAAACCCTGGCAGCCTCCCCCGAAACCCGTAACCACATCCGCTACACCTGCTACGCAACCCGCAATGATGCGACGGTGGTGCCCCATGAAAACGCTTTCCTCGGTGACCGCAAGCCGTTGATTCCCGGCGACGACGAGGGGGAACGCCTTGCCGACAGCACTTCGGACGGCGACTCGGGCGAGGCGATCGTCACCAATTACTTCCTACAGGACCTTGGCGTATCCAAGTGCAAGCACGAGGAGTTGCCGACGAACCCCGACGTCCAGGACATAGTCCACCTAGCGCTGTTGGATGGGCTGGAAGAGCACGATACAGAAGTCTAGCACGTCAGCGTGAGGGTCTCACCACGCAGGTTCCGAGCTATTCCGTTTCGGATGCCTCCGGCAGTTCGATCCGGAAACGCGTCCCCTCCCCTTCCACGCTGTGCACTGTGATGGAACCCCCGTGGGCTTCCACCAGCCCCTTCACAATCGATAGCCCCAGCCCGGAGCCGCCGGACATGCGCGAACGCGAGACATCCGGGCGGTAGAACCTCTCAAACAGGTGCGGCAGGTCCTTGGCCGGGATCCCTTGGCCGTTGTCCTCCACGTCCACGATCACTCGGTCGTCGGTCTTGTCTAGGCGCAGGGTCACCTCTGCGTCATCGCCGGCGTGTCGCAGAGCATTGGTCAGCAGATTGCTAAAGACCTGGTGCAGGCGGTTCACGTCACCCACGACGATCGGCACCTCACCGGTTTCGTTCACGACCTGCACCGTGCGATTCGGGAACCCGGCGCGCGCCGACTCTGCCGATTCCAGCACCAGCTCCAGCATGTCGACACGCTTCTTCGCCAGCGGGCGCCCCTCGTCCATGCGGACCAGGGCTAGGAGGTCCTCGACCAGCAGACTCATGCGACCGGCCTCTTCAGAAATGCGGTCGATGACCATGGGGGCATCATCAGTAGCACCCGATTGGTACAGCTCCGCATAGCCGCGCACAGAGGTCAACGGCGTGCGCAGCTCGTGCGAGGCATCCCCGATGAAGCGGCGCATTGACGCTTCCGACCTGCGCGCTTGCCTCTCCGAGGCACCGATAGCGACGAAGGCCGATTGGATCTGCGCCAGCATCTTGTTGAGCGCCAACGACAGTCGACCGACCTCGGTGTTGGGCCGCCAGTTCGGCACGCGCTGCCCGAGGTCGCCGTTCGAAATTTTGGACGCCGTCAGCTCCACCTCATTCAACGGACGCAACGCACGACGAACCAGATACATCGATGCCAGAATGACGAGCCCGACGACCGTCAGGCCAATAATGACTTGGAGGAGGACAAGGCGCGAAATGATGTGCTCTTCTTCCTCCAAAGGCAACGCAACGATGGTGATCGTGCCGTCGTCATTGCGGAAGCTGGTGGCCCGCCAGCTAATGTTCGCACCCGAGCCTTCCCGAGAGCCGACGGTGACGGGCAAGGTCGGCTTGCCCAAGCCGCGGATCTCCGGGCGGGCAGTCATGGGCGAGTTGAAGTACTCGTAGGAGATCTGCTCGTCGACCACCAGAACATAGAAGTCGCTTGGTGGGCGCGTGACACCGGTGACAGGGTTCGGTGGCTGCTGCTTACCTAGCACTTCTAGGCCGCTTAGCCCAAGAGTGTCGGAAGAACCACTCAAACCTTCGGAACCGGAATCATCGCCATCGTTCTGAGTGCCATCGACCAAGCCCGAGCGGTGGGCCCAGCCATTGGTTGCCTCATCCAGTTGTTCGTCCACGCGCTGGATCAGGAAGCGCTGCAGAGTGGTGGTGACGGATACGCCAGATACGGATAATCCCATGGCCACCAGCACCGCAATGACCACGACCAGGGAAACCCGCAGCGGATAGTGGGAAAGAAAGTGCCCCGGATGGCTCGTTGTGACGGCGACTGCGGATCCGTGGGCATCATTCGATTTCACCGGCGGTTCGGGCTGTTCGAGCTGTTCGAGCTCGCGCTGTGCTGACACAGACTGCGGGCTCTGATTAGGCGACGACGGTGACGAGGTGGAAGGAAACATAGACGGAAATGCGGCTCACGCGAGGTTAAACGCGGGGCTTGCGCAGTACATACCCCACACCGCGAACGGTCTGGATTAGATGAGGCTCTTCCTTGTCGATCTTGCGGCGCAGGTAGGAGACGTAGGATTCAACGACGTTGCCGTCGCCACCGAAGTCGTAGTTCCACACGTGGTCCAGAATCTTGGACTTGCTCAACACGACCTCTGCGTTGACCAGCAAATAGCGGAGCAGCTTGAACTCAGTGGGCGATAGTTCGACAACTTCACCGGCTTTGGTGACTTCGTGCATGTCGTCGTCGAGGGTGATGTCTTCATAGGTAATCAGGCTGGATTCCTGCTCTTCTTCCGGGGTAACGCGGCGCAGGATTACCCGCAGGCGGGTAATAACTTCCTCCAGGCTAAAGGGCTTCGTCACATAATCATCGGCACCGATGGTCAGTCCGTGAATGCGATCCTCCACGCCGTCCTTGGCGGTCAGGAAGAGAACTGGCGCCTCGTGCCCAGCGGCGCGGAGCTTATTTAGCAGGGTGAAGCCGTCCATGCTGGGCATCATGACGTCCAGGATGAAAGCATCCGGCTTGTAGGTATCTGCCAGAGCCAGCGCGTCCTGGCCGTTGTCTGCCGTTTCAACGTCGAAACCTTGGAACTTCAGGCTGACTTTAAGGAGGTCTGAGATATTGGCCTCGTCATCAACAACGAGTACCTTCACCGGTTGGGCATTTGGCATGGTCATGCACCTCATTGTGCTGCATAGTGTTGGCGTCTATCTGCATGATAGCTGGGTGTTAGCTGTGAACCCCCTCGAGGATTGCCGCTACCGCAACAAGCCCTCAACAGGAATCCAACGTGTCAGTGTGCAATGCGACATGCGAATTAAATCGTGACTCAGTGCACCATTTTTGCTTTACACCCATTAAGCTGTGCGTATGACGAACTCTAATTCTCACTCTCGCTCTCTTCGCCGTCGCTTCGTCGCGCTCGGCGCTGCAACCATGATGGCCGCTTCCCTGGGCACCGGCGCTGCCTCCGCTGCCCCGCTCGGCTCCTCCCAGCAGGACATCAACAGGGTCGTACTGGGCGCACACGACAACATTCACAACGGAACCCGCGGCCTGCCTGAGCCCATCCGTGGCTCCATCAACCGCGCAGCGGATGACGCTACCAACTTCCTGGCTCCCGGCGCTCTGGCAGCCCGCGAGCGCGCAAACAAGCCCGCTCCCCGTCCAGCTCCGCCGAAGAAGCGCCCTGCACCGGCTCCTCGCAACAACCCCTGCCCAGCTAACGCCCGCGGTTGCGTGAGCCTGCGCGACCAGACCGCTTGGCTGCAGCGCGGCGGCAAGACCAGCTACGGCCCGGTGAAGGTCTCCACTGGTAAGCGTGGCTACGAGACCCCGAAGGGCTGGCACGTCATCACTCGCAAGGTGAAGAACGAGGTCTCCCGTACCTACGGCAACGCTCCGATGCCGTACTCCGTGTACTTCACCAACAACGGTCACGCCTTCCACCAGGGCGACCCGAACGTGATGTCCCACGGCTGCATCCACCTGGCTTCCCCGCACGCAGCGAACTTCTTCAACGCGCTGAACGTCGGCGACCGGATCTACATCTACTAGTGTTCACTTTCTAGGTTCACTTTCTGGGTCTCACTGACCCAACCCCCAACCCCCAGGGCACGCGGCTCACTAGAGCCGCTTCGCCCTGGGGGTTGCTTTCGCTACGCTGGATTTCATGACTTCTGAATCTGCTACCCCTGAACAGTTCACTTTCCGTCGCGCGGTCGAGGCCGACCGCCCGTTCATCCACAAGATGAACGAGGAGACGGACACGTGGGGTGATCCAGATAGGGAATTCTCGGAGACGTTCGACGAAGACACCGTGTTCTACGTCGATGGCTGGACTGAGGGACAAGGTGGCGTCATCGTCGAAGAAAACGGCGAGGCCATCGGCGCCGCATGGCTGCTCGACTCCTCGGCGGACAACCACGGCTACGGCTACGTGTCCGAGGAATACCCCGAAGTAGCGATCGCGATGGCGCCCGGCAACACGGGCAAAGGACTGGGCACGAAGCTGATGCAGGCGGTGCTGGATCAGGCGAAGGCCGACGGCAAGCCGGGCGTAAGCCTATGCGTGGTGTTCGGTAACGACCGCGCGAAGCACGTCTACGAGAAAATCGGCTACGTCGACAAAGGTGTGGACGAGGCTGAGCACGCGCACGTCATGCTTTACACTTTCGACTAGAAAAAGTGCCGAATCAGACCCCGAGACAGAGCTGCAACGGCACCACGATTATTCGCTCAGCGGAACAGCAAGGCTGGCTATGTATTCCTCCGGGGTTTCGTAGATATCGTCCCAGCCCTCTTTGAGGATGCTGTGCGGCTGCCAGTTCATTCGAACTGAAATAGGCCCCCGGACAGGACCCGTAGCATCCTCATCCCACTCGGGGTTCAAGCCGTAGCTTTCCAGCGTTTCGACGATGATTTGCACCGCTTCGGCTACCTGACCTGCTTCTGACCGGACATAGAAGTCGATGACCACTTCCCGCAGATCAAGATCGTCTGCGATCTCGAAGGGGATTACCGCCACGCCAACTTCTTCATCTTCGCTGTCTACCGATCCCCAGTCATCGAACACCCAGATGTCTACGCCTTCGGCACGCATATCCAAAATCGAGCAATACAGTCGGTCAAAATCGGTGACCATGCCAGCCCAGGCATCCATTTCATCGGTCAAACTCTGGATAATTTCGTCCAGAAAATCCCCGACCAGGTCGAGACGACTCTGTTTCTCGTCCTCGGGGGTAGCGTCTTTGCCGACCGGTAACTCTTCTAGGCGCTGTTCCCAATCGTCAGGAACGTTCAATAGTCCCGGGAAATTAAGCAAAACATGCCCAATTTGGTTGTAATCCACCGTTCCAGATACCAGTGCGGCACGGACCGAGCGGGTCAAATTTTGAGCTTCGTTAGCAGAAAGCAGTTCTCGGATTGTTTGTGGTGAGTGGTCATCCTTTGACATTGCACAAGGGTAACACAACAATTTGAGCCGGCGACGATGTCTGAAGTCAGGACATAGTTGACAACGTGTTCCAGGGAAAAGCGTTGTGACGGTTGTCAGATCAGCCGCGGCATAGTTGACA
>NZ_JAKMUV010000014.1:0-47986 GCF_027570165.1 Corynebacterium macclintockiae | reverse complement strand
TGGCTAGATTCTCTCGACCTTGCCCACTGCGTGCAGAGTCTTCAGGTTGGAAGCCTTGCGCAGCTGCAGATCCCACTCGCTGGGGCGCGGGTAGGCCTTGTCGCCCGCAGCCTCGGCGAAGAATGCCACGGTAGCCGGCAGAGTTACCGGCTTGGCGAACTCCACGCTGAATCGCGCGGCGGACGGCAGCACGCCTTCCAGGCCGCGCAACATCGTGGCAGCGGACCACATGCCGTGCGCGATGACAGCCGGGAAGCCGAACGCCTTCGCCCCAATGCCGGAGACGTGGATCGGATTCTTGTCGCCCGAAGCCTGCGCATACTCCTGAATATCCGCCGGGGTTACGCGGTATTTCGCGGTCGGGGTTGCGTTGTACTCATCGAACTCAACCGGCTCTAGAATGCGGCCATCGGTCGGCTGCTTGTCCTTGTAGGGCGAGGAGCTGGAAAGCTTCGCACCCTTAGATAGGAATCCGCTGGTCTGCTTCCACACGTCCTCGCCGTCGACGGAGACGACGGTGACGACATCCAACAGCACGCCCTTGGTGTGCGGGCGCAGGTTCTCCGCGTGCACGCGGATGTCCAGCACATCGTCCACAGTCAGGTCGCGGGTCTGTTCGATGCGGTTGGTCAGGTGTACCAGGCCCACGGCGTTCACGGGGGAGTCCGAGGCAGTCAGGATCTTCATGACGATCGGGAAGCTCAGCACGTACGGGTACGTGATCGGCAGCTCGTTGCGCAGCCGCAGGCCCGTTGCCGCGTTGTAGGCAGCTAGTTCTGGCACCTTGATCTTGACGCCCTCAACCTTGAACGCAGTTGTCGGATTCTCCTTGGCGCTGCGGGGGCTACCCACGCCCGGAACAACATCCTTCACAGCGTTGCGGTACTCGTCCATCAGCACTGGGATGGAATCCAGCTTCTTGTAGTCAACCACTGGTTGTGGCTCCTTTCTCTACAGCTCGCTCGAAGAGGTCCGTCTTAAGCGCCCAGCATGGCCTGGCCACAGACGCGGACAACGTTGCCGGTGACAGCCTGGGAAGCCGGGGAAGCGAAGTAAGCGATGGTCTCGGCGACGTCCACGGTCTCGCCACCCTGCTGCAGGGAGGAAAGCAGACGGCCACCGACGCGGGTGCCGAACGGGATGGCGGCGGTCATTTGGGTCTCGATGAAGCCCGGAGCCACAGCGTTGACGGTGATGCCACGGTCAGCCAGCTTCTCGGAGAAGGAATCCACAAAGCCGATCACGCCAGCCTTGGTGGCGCCGTAGTTGGTCTGGCCACGGTTACCGGCGATGCCGGCGATGGAGGCCACACCGATGACGCGACCGTTGTCGGCCAGGCCGCCGTTGTCCAGCAGCTTCTCGGTGATGCGAACCGGGGCGACCAGGTTCACAGCAATGACGGAATCCCAGCGGCCCTCGTCCATGTTGGCCAGCAGCTTATCGCGGGTGATGCCGGCGTTGTGGACGATGATGTCGATCGGGCCGCCGTGGCGAGCCTCAGCGTGCTCCTTCAGCTTCTCGGCAGCATCATCAGCGGTGACGTCCAGCGGCAGGGCGGTGCCGCCAACCTTGTTGGCGGTCTCGGTCAGGCCCTCGCCAGCCTGCGGGATGTCCACGCAGATGACCTTCGCGCCGTCGCGAGCCAGCACCTCTGCGATGGTGGCGCCGATGCCGCGGGCAGCACCGGTGACGACTGCGACCTTGCCCTCAGACGGCTTGTCCCAGTTTGCCGGGGCGGTCGCGGACTGGGCGTCAACACGAATAACCTGTGCATCCACGAAGGCCGACTTAGCAGACAGCACGAAGCGCAGGGTGGACTCCAGACCAGCCAGATCAGCGGACGCATCCGGGGCGGTGTAGACCAGCTGGACGGTAGCGCCGCGGAGCAGCTCCTTACCGACGGAGCGGGTGAAGCCCTCCAGGGCGCGCTGTGCGATGCGCTCGTCAGCGTCATCGATCAGCTCCGGGGTGGTGCCGATGACCAGCAGGCGGGCGCAGGGCTGCAGCTGACGCATGACCGGGTGGAAGAAGTCGTACAGCTGGCGGAGGTCTTCCGGCTTGGTGATGCCGGTGGCGTCGAATACCAGACCGGCGTACTTGTTATCGCCAGCGGAGGTAGAGACCTTGTAGTCGTCGGCGAGCAGCTCCTCGATGCGGCCGACCAGGCGACCGGAACCGCCCAGCAGGACACGGCCGTCCAGGGCGGGCTCGCCCTCCTTGTAGCGACGCAGCTTCGTCGGTACCGGCAGGCCAGCCTGCTTGGAGATCTTCTTGCCGAGGTCCGAGTTGATGAACTTCAGGTATGCATCCTGGTTTTCAGGCACTTGCTTTAACTCCTCAAATTGATAACTACTTACTCGCCCCTACTGTGCCTTATACCTGGCATGGTGCGGGGAAGTGAGCGGGAAATATACGAGTCTTGTTGGCAATACGTACACGTGCGTTGCCGAGACAATGTATGTTCTCATGTATAACCATACGGTGTGATCGAGCACACCGTGTAGGAAAACGTTCTTTCAATTCACATTCTTCGATGGAGTGACACAAAAACTATGACTAACGGAGCACCCCGCAAGGTCGCCATTCTGGGCGGCAACCGCATCCCGTTCGCCCGTTCCAACAAGGAATACGCGAATGCGTCGAACCAGGACATGCTGACCGCTGCCATCGATGGTCTGGTGGCTCGCTACGGCCTGCAGGGCGAAGAACTGGGCGAGGTCGTCGCCGGTGCCGTCCTGAAGCACTCCCGCGACTTCAACCTGACCCGCGAGACCGTTATCGGTTCCGCACTGTCCTCCACCACCCCGGCTTTTGACCTGCAGATGGCCTGCGGCACCGGCCTGGCTGCCCTGGTGCAGGTTGCAGACGCTATCGCCCTGGGGCGCATCGAGTCCGGCATCGGCGGCGGTGTAGACACCACCTCCGACGCACCGCTGGCCGTTAACGATCAGCTGCGCAAGACCCTGATCAAGCTGAACAATGCAAAGACCACCACCGACCGCCTGAAGCTGGTCGGCCAGATCCGCCCGTCCCAGTTGGCCCCGGAGCAGCCGAGCAACGGCGAGCCCCGCACCGGCCTGTCAATGGGCGACCACGCGGCCATCACCGCCCGCGAGTTCGGCCTGAGCCGCGAGGAGCAGGACCAGCTGGCAGCCGAGTCTCACCAGAAGCTGGCCAAGGCCTACGACGAGGGCTTCTTTGAGGATCTCATCACCCCGTTCCTGGGCGTGCAGCGCGATACCAACCTGCGCCCGGACTCCAACGTGGAGAAGCTGGCCAAGCTGAAGCCGGTCTTCGGCAAGAAGGATGCCGAGCAGCACGGCACCAAGGCCACCATGACCGCCGGTAACTCCACCCCGCTGACCGACGGTGCTTCCGCCGTCCTGATCTCCTCTGAGGAGTGGGCGGCAGAGCACAACATCCCGGTTAAGGCTTACCTGGTCGACTCTGAGGTCGCTTCCGTGGACTTCATCAACGGTCGCGACGGCATGACCCCGGACGGCCTGCTGATGTCCCCGACCTACGCGGTCGCCCGCCTGTTGAAGCGCAACAACCTCACCCTGCAGGACTTTGACTTCTACGAGATCCACGAGGCCTTCGCTTCCCAGACCTGCGCCACCCTGAAGGCTTGGGAGTCCGACGAGTACTGCCGCGAGCGCCTAGGCCTGGACGGCGCCCTGGGTGCCATCGATCGCGAGAAGCTGAACGTCAAGGGCTCCTCCCTGGCAGCTGGCCACCCGTTCGCCGCCACCGGCGGTCGCATCATCGCCACCGCTGCGAAGGTGCTGGAGGAAAACGGCGGCGGTCGCACCCTGGTTTCCATCTGCGCTGCAGGTGGTCAGGGTATCGTCGCCATCATCGAGCGCTAGTTCGCTCGCAGCGCTAGAAAACCTTCGCCAGATCAGTCTTGTACACCACAGCGTTGTAGCTGTGCCATGAGGTAGCCACCCAGTATAGGTTCCCATCGGTCTGGTGTGGGTACATAAAACCGCCGTAGATATCCGGCACCTGGGCCCTGGAGATCAGCGTTTTCGCGCTGCTCCAGGGTCCTTCTGGTTTATCCGCCTGGCGCAGCACCATGCCCTGCGTGGTTTCGTACAGAGCCAGCCACTTACCTAGGTGCTTGTTGTACTGCACCGATAGCTCGGAAACGCGCCCGTCCAACACCGGCTTGGCGGAGTCCATACGGGAGCTCCATCCACTGCCATCCCAGTACTCCGCGGAGCTAAAGTCCGGGAACGAAGCTTCGCTGATGCGCGCCAAGCGGGCCTGCCCGGAACGGCCGGACGGGGTGCCGTAGACATAGACGTAGCCATCCTCTGCACCTTCTGGTGCCTTAGCAAAGGCCGTCATCTGGAAGTTATCCGCGCCCGGTCGGTGGGCAGGGAAGTCCGGAAGACGCCCGTCACCGGAGGCCGCCGAGCTCGTGCGGTAGGAGCCCGGCACCACAG
This sequence comes from Corynebacterium macclintockiae, assembly GCF_027570165.1. Classification (NCBI taxonomy): domain Bacteria; kingdom Bacillati; phylum Actinomycetota; class Actinomycetes; order Mycobacteriales; family Corynebacteriaceae; genus Corynebacterium; species Corynebacterium macclintockiae. The sequence continues at coordinate 43,535 of NZ_JAKMUV010000014.1, read as the reverse complement.
AGAACGTCTTTCCGCCGTCGGTGGACTTCGCCGTTGCGGCGTAGTTCGTACGCCACTGGCCGGGCTTGCCCCAATCGCGGACCGACATGAAGTCCACGTACTGTGCACCGCCGACCTCGATGCCGGCGGTGGGGATGACCGTCATTTCCACCCCGCTGATCTTCAAGGACGCGGGCAGGAACTCCTCCGAGCGCGCACCGGTTGCCGGCCCGCCCAGGTGGATACCGTTGGAGGGATCCATGTCATCGGTTTCGTACAAAGCGTTGGAGTGCCAGCCGTTGTCACCCGCACCGCAGCGGAAGGAATCACCAAACGCCGCCAGCACACGCCCGTCCCCGGAATCCCACATGATGCCCAGGTCGGTGGAGCTCAAGCCTGTCTTGTCGGTGCGATCTGGGGCGAATCGCCCGGTCAGCATGTGCACCGCCTCGGTGTTGCCGGTGACCTTCGGCATGCCCTCGGGCTTGCCGGTGAGCCACTGCGGCTGGCCGAGGCTGCCCGCCAGCGATCCGCTGCTGCTGGCTGCGAGCCCATCGCTCAGGGTGGGGCTGTAGGTCCAGCACGGGTCCGCGGCGGCCTGGCCTGTTGCCAGGGCGGACACTGCGGTGGCGGTCGCCAGTATGGTTCCGGCGGTCAAAGTGGAGGCGAGGGTACGGCGAGAGGCGGAAATCTTGTGCATGTCGACCATAGTCGCACACGCTGGCCTGCATTGCCCGCTATGCTTCGCTATATTTTCGACTATGGCTAACTTTTCTCGCATTGCTTCCATCGCTGCCGCTACATGCTTGAGCCTTTCGTGCGCGGTGGGCATCGCCAGTGCTGCGGATGCTGACTCTGCCCCCGAGACCCTGCAGCCTCTGCCGGAGGTCGAGGCTCCGGCCACGGGTAGCACGGGTAGCTCCTCGCGGGTGCCCAAGGCGTGCCAGAAGCTGGATCAGCAGATTGAGCAGATCCGTAAGCAGTGGGATGCCGCTGTCGCCGAGCAGGATATCCACAAGGCCAATGGCCTGCGCGTGGATTTCGGCAACCTCGCCGCCAGCTACTACCAGTGCCGTCTGGCCGGAAACACTCTGGCCGGCTCGCTGTAGGCACTAGCATGGCCTCATGATCACAATTGGACTGACTGGTGGCATCGGCTCCGGCAAGTCGACCGTATCTTCGCGGTTGTCGGAGCACGGTGCTTTTATTGTGGACGCCGACCTGGTGGCGCGCGAGATCGTCGAACCCGGCCAGCCAGCTTTGGCCGAGCTGGCAGATGCTTTTGATGGGGTGCTAAACCCCGACGGAACGTTGAACCGTGCAGAGCTGGCGCGCCAAGCCTTCGCCACCCCGGAGGCGACGGAAAAGCTGAACGCGATTACCCATCCGCGCATCCGCGCCCGCACCGAGGAGCTGTTTCGGCAGGGGAGGGAGTCCGGCGCGCAAGCGCTGGTCTACGACATGCCACTGCTCATCGAGAATGGCGAGGTGGACAAGGTCGACCACGTGCTGGTGGTGGATGCTCCCGACGAGCTGCGCATCGAGCGGCTCGTGCAGCACCGTGGTCTAGATGAGGATGATGCTCGCCGCCGCATTGCCGCCCAGATCGATCGGGAAACCCGCCTGGCCGCGGCCGACACGGTGCTGGATAACTCCGGAACCGTAGAACAGCTACTCGAGCAGGTCGACGGCTTCTGGGCCGGGCTCTAGAGGCTTACCAGAACCGGGGGATTCCCGCGCCGAAGATCGGCGGCAGACCGTCGGCCACGATCGTCTCCGGGAAGATGAATAGCCCCACCGCGTCGCGGTAGCGGGAGGTGCGCTCCTTTTTCAGGTTGCGCTGTTGCACGGGATCGGACTTGGAGGCCAGGCCGTAGACGGTGGTGCGCGGGCCGAAGGCAATGCGATAGTCGCTCACTCCACGGTGCAGGTGGCTATCAGTCGTGGCAATCACCAGCTCGCGCGGTAGCTTCCTGCCGCGGATGTTTTTGTTGATGCTGTTGAAAAGGCGGGCACTGTGCCACGCATTGCTAATAGTGGACCAGGAGTTGCCCTCCACGTGGATGCGCTTCGGGGAGATCCCGGCGCGGACGAGCCACCTCTTCATCGCCTCGGCCTCCACGTGGCCGTGCTCGGTCTTGCCACCGGAGGTGATGATGGGGCTAGCCGGGTGCTTGCGGGCGTAATCGCGGGCAACCTCCAGGCGACGCTGAAGGTTGGGGTGCACGGAACCATCCGGGTTCAGGCCATTGCCCAAGACGACCACGGTTGCGCGCGGATTGGTGGCCTTGCCAGGAGCCTTCACAGGAGCTTCCAAGACCTTGAGGATGTGGCTAACCTCGGCGCGCCGGGCAGGGGAGAGCCGATCCAGCGCCGGGCGCGGATCCTTGTGCAGATACTGGGCGGCAATGGCGGCTGCGGAGTAGGCGTCATCAACAGTGCGAGCAGTACGCGCACCGCTGGGACCGACCGGCAACAGTTCGCCCGGAATAACGACGGTGTTGGGGCCGATCGGCGCGGGACCGACAACGATCGGTGGAACGGCGGGCACAGCCGGCGCTGGCGCGGCAACGACAGAGGGAGTAACCAAGAGCGAAAGAGCGATGACAGGGGCAATAGCGGCACGACCGCGGGAGAAGAGCTTCATGTGATTAACCTTAAACCGGGAGCGTGGCCAGCGCTGGGCAGCGGGACGGCAGAGGCTGTCCGGGGCGACACGTAGACTTGGCCACATGGCCTTTGCAGCAGAACGTCCCGAATTGTCGTACTCCGAGTTCCGCCCCGTGGGGGAGGTCGAACGCTCGAATGCGAAGTTCGAGGTCATTAGCGATTACAAACCCGCCGGCGACCAACCGAAGGCGATCGAAGAACTGCACCAGCGCCTCAACCGAGGCGAGCGCGACGTGGTGCTGATGGGCGCCACCGGTACGGGTAAGTCCGCGACGGCCGCCTGGCTGATCGAAAAGGAGCAGCGCCCCACCCTGGTCATGGCGCCGAATAAAACCCTGGCCGCCCAGTTGGCCAACGAGCTGCGTAGCCTGCTGCCGAACAACGCGGTGGAATACTTCGTCTCCTATTACGACTACTACCAACCGGAGGCGTATATCGCGCAGACGGATACGTACATCGAGAAGGACTCGTCCATTAACGAGGACGTGGAGCGCCTGCGCCACTCTGCGACCTCCGCGCTGCTGTCGCGCCGGGACGTGGTGGTTGTGTCCTCGGTCTCCTGCATTTACGGCCTCGGCACCCCGCAGTCCTACCTGGACCGCTCGGTGGTCTTGAAGGTCGACGAGGAGGTCGAGCGCGACCAATTCCTGCGCCTGCTGGTGGATATCCAGTACTCCCGTAACGACGTCGCCTTCACTCGCGGCACGTTCCGCGTAAAGGGCGACACGGTGGACATCATCCCCGCCTACGAGGAGCTGGCGGTGCGCGTGGAGTTCTTCGGCGATGATATCGATGCGCTGTACTACATCCACCCGCTCACCGGAGACGTGATTCGCCAGGTCGACGAGCTGCGCATCTTCCCCGCGACCCACTACGTGGCAGGCCCGGAACGCATGGAAAAGGCCATGCAGGCCATCAAGGAGGAACTGGCGCAGCGCCTGGACGAGCTGGAAAACCGCGGCAAGCTGCTGGAGGCCCAGCGCCTGCGCATGCGCACCGAATACGACCTGGAGATGATCCAGCAAGTGGGCTTCACCAGCGGCATCGAGAACTACTCCCGCCACATCGACGGCCGCGCCGCCGGTTCCGCGCCCGCCACCCTGATCGACTACTTCCCCGAGGACTTCCTCACCATCATCGACGAGTCCCACGTGACCGTTCCACAGATCGGCGGCATGTTCGAAGGCGACATGTCCCGCAAACGCAACCTGGTGGAGCATGGTTTCCGTCTGCCCAGCGCGCTGGACAACCGCCCACTGACGTGGGAGGAGTTCGACGATCGAAAAGGCCAGTGCGTCTACATGTCCGCCACCCCCGGCGATTACGAGATCGCTGCCGCTCAGGGCGAGTACGTAGAGCAGGTCATTCGCCCGACTGGTCTGGTGGATCCGAAGGTGGAGGTGCGTCCGACCGAGGGCCAGATCGACGACCTGATCGAACAGATCCGCCAGCGGACAGAGAAGAACGAGCGCGTGCTGGTGACCACCCTGACCAAGCGCATGGCCGAGGATCTCACCGATTACCTGCTGGAACACGGCGTGAAGGTCCGCTACATGCACTCCGACATCGATACCCTCAAGCGCGTGGAGCTGCTCCGCCAGCTGCGCCTCGGTGAGTTTGATGTGCTGGTGGGCATCAACCTGCTGCGTGAGGGGCTCGACCTGCCGGAGGTCTCGCTGGTCGCGATCCTGGATGCGGACAAGGAAGGCTTCCTGCGGTCCGAACGCTCGCTGATCCAGACCATCGGTCGCGCTGCCCGTAACGTCTCGGGCGAGGTCATCATGTACGCCGACAAGGTCACAGACTCCATGCAGTACGCCATCGACGAGACCGAACGCCGCCGCGCCAAGCAGATCGCCTACAACGAGGAACACGGCATTGACCCGCAGCCGCTGCGCAAGAAGATCGCCGATATCTTGGACCAGGTTGCGGAGCTCGAAGCGGAGTCTGGTGGGGACGCCGCAGGCGGCACCGGCGCCGATTCCAGCGCCGGCGGGCGAGGCGAATCGCCGGAGGCCGACTGGGCGCTGGTGCGTGGCTCCAGTGACGAGCCGATGGCACGCCCGCAGCTGGAGAAGCTGATCCAGGAGATGACGGAACAGATGAAGTCGGCGGCGAAGGAGCTGAAGTTCGAACTCGCGGGTAGGCTGCGCGATGAAATTGCAGACCTAAAAAAGGAACTTCGGGGCATGATCGAGGCTGGGTTGTAAGATCAGAGTTATGTACAGCACAGTCGTCGTCGGAACCGATGGGTCAGAATCTTCCTTTTTAGCAGTGCGGCGTGCCGCGGGTGTGGCTGCGGCCATGGATGCCGATCTTGTGTTGGCCAGCGCCTACGTGGGGGAGCACGCGGACAACGCGGCCCAGAATTCCACTGCTGTGGAAGGTGAGATGTCGGCGGCGGAGGTGTTGGCGTCCGCAAGAAAAGAGGCCGAAGGGGAGGGCGCGAAGAAGGTTCGCGCGGTGCTGAAGGAAGGCGACCCGGTAGAGGCCCTGATGAGCATCGTGAAGAGCGAAGAGGCAGACCTGCTGGTGGTGGGTAACCGCGGCATTAACTCGCTGACGGGACGTCTGCTGGGCAGCGTTCCCGCCGACGCTGCGCGCCAGGCCGAGTGCGACGTGATGATCGTCCACACCGTCGGCACAAGGGACTAATTCCAGGGCAACTCGCGGGCGTGGACGACCGTTAGCCCCTGCGTGGCGCGGGTCATGGCCACGTAAAGATCGTTGAGCCCCTGCGGCGAGGCCTCCACGATGTCCGCGGGCTCGACCAGCACAACCTCGTCGAATTCCAGACCCTTCGCCGCGGCCGTGTCGACGAATACAACCTCCGCGCCGGAGGTATCCGTGGACTCGGACAACGCCGCCTGCAGCGGCTCCGGGCGGGTGGCGATCACGCCGATAAGGCCTTCTTCACCCGTGAGTTCCCGAGCCTGCTCAACCGCGGCCTGAACCTTCGAGCCGAGCTCGGCACCCTCAACCGGCATATAGCGCACTCCGGTGCCCGATTCGCGCAGGGCCAGCGGTACGGACTGGGTCGGGTCGATCTCTTGCAGCAGCGGCGCGGCCAAGTCCGCGATGTCTTTCGGCGTGCGGTAGTTCACCGTCAACTGGTGCAGCTGCCAGCGATCCGCAACAAAGGGGGATAGAGCCTCCGCCCAACTATCAACCCCGCCGGGATTGCCGGTCTGCGCGGGATCGCCTACCAACGTCATCCACCGGTTCGGCGAGCGCCGGAACACCATCCGCCAAGCCATGGGGCTGAGCTCCTGGGCTTCGTCGACAATCACGTGGCCGAACGCCCAGCGGCTATCCGCGGCGGCGCGTTCGGCGGTGGTGCGCTCGTCGCGCACTTGCTGGCGGGCGGCCAGCGTTTCCGCGTCGATAACGTCGTAGGCCATCAGCACTTCGGGCGCGAAGCCATCGTCCAGATCCTGGCTGGCCGAACCCGTCAAAATGTCCAGTGCCTCTTGCGCCTCCGTGATTTTCTCCAGCCACTGTTCGCGTTCTTCGGCGGCGGTTTCCTCGTCGGAGACATATCCCAACATGTCGATCAATTCATCGATAAGTGGCGCGTCGGCATCCGTCCATTCGCCGCTGGGGTGGGTGGCCAGGCCGCGCCACGTGTCCTCGTCGTAGTCCACGGCGATGGCAGCCGGATCCGCATAGAGCCGTTCCAAAACCTGGGTGGGGCGCAGCTCGGGCCAGAACTGCCCAAGGACATCCACGACCGTCGGGTCCGCTCCGAGTTCTTCGCGCAATGTGGCGATGTCGCCTTTGCTCAGCAGGTTCGCCCCACCCAGTGGGTCTGCGCCGATGTTCTTGCCTAGCGCGTCCGCCAGCGCGTTCAGCCCATGGTCCAGGAAGGCCGCCCGCGCGTGGTTGTGCGGTTTGCGGGATCGTCGCGCGCGTGCCCGGGCTGCCCGCACCATGGTCGGAGTGAGCTGCACGTTGAGCCCGGCGATGGTGATGTCGATGTTGTCTTCCGGCACGGTCTGATACGACTTGATCGCATCCGACAGGATCGTCAGCATTTCCTCGGATCCCTTGACTTCGCGCGCCAGCAGGTTCGTTTCGGGCACTGTGTGCAGGTTCGGCAGCAGCGTGCCGGGGGTCGCCAGCACCACGCCGGTCTCACCCAGCGAGGGCAGCACCTGGGAAATATAGGAAAGGAAGCGGTCGTTCGGCCCGATGATCAGAACGCCTGTGTTGTCTAGCTGTTCACGCCACGTGTATAGCAGGTAAGCAGCGCGGTGCAGCGCCACGGCTGTTTTGCCTGTTCCGGGTGCTCCCTGGACAACAGTTACGCCGCGGTGTTCGGCGCGGATGATTGTGTCCTGCTCCGCCGCGATGGTCTCGACGATGTCCTGCATATAGGCGGTGCGTGCCCTGTTGACGGCATCGAGTAGGGCTTCTTCTTTGGCGACGCCACCTCGCGCCCCAGCGCCCACAGACTCAGATGGGGCTGCCGCGGTGGACAGCTGTTCGTCTGCCACGCTGCGCACCGTGCGTCCACGGGTAGTGATGTGGCGCCGGGAATGAACTCCGTCGGGGTGCAGGGTGGTGGCCAGGTAGAAGGGGCGAGCTAGGGGAGCGCGCCAGTCCATCAGAAGGGTGCGCATCTGTTCATCGTCGTCGTGCAGTCCGATGCGCCCGATATAGCGGCGATCCAGTTTCTCGTTTCCCGCGACAGGATTTTCCGCTTCCTCGTCCTCGACGTCGATGCGGCCGAACATGAGGCCAACTTCCGCAGCGGAGTAGGAATCCAGGCGCTGAGCAATGTCGCGAGCCTCGCGGTCGCGCACCATCAGACCCTGCGGGTCGTCGATGTCGGCCTCCAGTCGGACAGCCTTTAGCCGCTGTTCCAGCTTCTCGCGGGCGTGGTCTACCCGGGATAGGAGGTCGTCGAGATAGCTTTGCTCGGCGGCGATGTCGTTGTTGGGCGCCAAGGTGGGTGCGGGGTCCCTTCTGTGTGGGGGTGTTAAGGATAGAGCACGCTATCCTACTCCCTTCGGTCGATACTTGTGGATGTCCAGGGTTTTCCGTTCGGGGGGGATAACGGTGGGAATATATAGGGCATATAAGTAAGAGCGTATAAAATCGTAAGTTGAATGCTTGTCAGCCCAAGCGGCTACTCATTCTCTTCTACCTACCCTGTTGATCCGCACGGATCCTTTGGCTTGGATGAAAGGAACTCCTATAGCCATGAAACCCGCAAAGAAGCTCACTGCAGCCGTTGCCGCTTTGGCGGTAAGCTCCTCCATCTTCACCGGAGTTGCCAACGCAGAACCGGATCCCGCCACCAGGGTGGAACTAAACGTTCCGCTGAGCCGAACTGTCACCCTTGACGTCATTTCCAACCAGGGAGCAGACGTACAGAAGGCGCTCTACGACATTCGTGGAGAAATGTGGGACAAGAATGTGCCCTTTGAAGGAACCACCCTCCGCGAAGCAGCCAATAAGGCTGGCTACGCCAACAAGGATGCTTACGTTAAGGCAGCCCGGGTCGACTCCAACATGTCCTTCATTGCGGTTCAGCGCGCAGCTGAAACGCTGGTCTGGCCAAGCCTTGCTCACAAGCGCCCGACAAATGATTCCTGCGAAATCTCAGATTGCGCTTCTGTGTGGAGTGCGAAGCGCAACGGTGAGCAGTCCTGGGGAGAGAACCTTTCGTCCAGCGCGAACCTGCGCCACTCGATCATGCAGCTGTGGGGGCGGGGAGAAGAATCGGCTTTGAGAGCGGCCAAGGGGCGCCCAAACGCTCAAAACGGCCACCTTTGGCTGATGATCAATCCCAAGTACACCGCTTACGGCGCTGCTAATGCGTACTCCCATGTGAACGGCGGGCTAAAAGAAGCATCTTCGATGCAGGCCTCCTATATGCGGAAGGGCGACGGCCAATACCTGGAAAATACCCGCACCCAACTCAAGGTCGCTGACAACGGAAGCATTCGCCCTGGCAAGTTCCCGGAAAATCAGGATCCTGGTCAGATGCAATCGAACGGTAATAGCGGCATCGACATCAACGGCCTGCTAGGCAGTCTCGGCAATGGAGAAGCAGGCAAGATCTTCGGCATCATCGCTGGAGTTCTGGGAGTGATCGGTGCACTGGGAGTTATCGCTAACTTCCTGATGCAGAACTTCGGCCCGCGCTAACCCAACCAACGCAAAAGAACCCCTGGTTCACCAGGGGTTCTTTTCTGTTCTACCAGCTCTTACTTGAAGCGCTTTTGTGCCTGCTTCTGAGCCTTCTTTGCTCGCTTCTGAGCCTGCTTCTGTGCCTTCTGGGCGCGCTTGCGGGACTTTTTGGTTGCCTTTTTGACGTCCTTCTTCAGTTCTTCGGCGTCGAAGTCCTCCCATGCACCCTGCGCTTTAGCCGCAGCGGACTGTGCGTAGTCGGAAGCCTGGTCGCCGAACTCTGCTGCGCGCTCGCGCAGGTTCTCGGCGGTTTCCTTCCACTCATCCTGGTGCTCGTCGACGTAATCAGCGACCTTCTCCTGAACCTGGCCAGCGACCTCCTTGGTCTTGGCAAAGAAACCCTGAGCCTGGTCGGAGGCGCTGGCGGCGAACGCCTTGGACTGCGTCTGCGCGTTCTCGATCATCTTCTGCTGCTCGGACTTACCCGGCAGTGCCTGCTGGGCGCGCCACTTCAGGCCCGGCTTGCCGGCCGTGTCAGCGGAGGTGATGACCAGGCCACCCAGCAGAGCCAGATCGGTAACCAGGCCGCGGATCTCCTCCTTGCGCTCAGCGCCGTTGGAGGCATTCCAGAAAGCGTGGCGGGACAGCGCAGTCGGGATCTGCACGGCGGCCAAGGTAGCGGCAGCCAGACGCGGAGCCTTGCCCGTAGCTAGCAGGGCAGAGGCAATGACCTTGGTGGTGCCTACGACGCGCACGGTGGTCTCCGCATCGTCGGGGATCAGCCCGGCCTTGTCCTGTGGCAGTACGGAACGTAGCGTGCCGTTGATGGCCTTAGCGTCCTCTGCGTATTCGTTGCTGTTCAGCAGCATCTGTGCACCGTCGACAGCGAAAGCGGAGGCCAGCAGCGGGCGAGCAAGGGTACGGAACATTTGGGTCTACACACTCCTCATTAGTTGGTGGCACGACCCTTGACTACATTTTAGTCGTGCTCGAACAATCTCCCAGGCTACCCGAATTAGTGATGCGCCGAGCGGATGCTAACACTCCGACTCTTGGTCTTTACCAGCCTCGAGCGGCCCACTCATCGACCTTGTCCTTTTCCTCCCCAACGGACGTGGAATCCCCGTGACCAGGGTGGATTCGGGTTTCGTCGGGCAGGGTGAAGATCCTATCGGTGACGTCGCCGAGGAGCTGTTGGAATTGCTCGGGGCTATTTGTTTTTCCGACGCCGCCGGGGAAAACGCTGTCGCCCACCCACGCTCGTGGCACGCGCCCGGCGGCCAGATCCAGCACTGCCAAGCCGCCCGGGGTGTGGCCCCGTAGCTCGATTACTTGCAGACCCAGCCCTGGCAGCTGTGCGCCGGCCAGATCCAACGCTTCCCGCGCCCCGTCGTCGTTTCCATATACCCGATCCGGCGCCACGGGCAGCGCCTCGGCATCCAGGCGCGGCCCGTGATGGCGGGCGCCTGTCGCCTCCAGCACGTCTGCCAGTGCGCGAGTGTGGTCTGCATGCTGGTGGGTGGTCAGCACATCGGTGATGCGCACACCCAGCTGTTCGGCCAACCCCAGCAGGTGTTCCGCGTCATCCGCGGCATCCACCAGCAGCGCTTCACCGCCCCGGCACAGCAACCAACAATTGTTGTCCATAGAACCCACGGTCGTCACTGCGTACGTGTGGGCGTCAGTACGAAGAACCTGCACGTCGCGCGGTGCGGAAAGATGGCTAAACTCAGTGACTTGCTGCATGGCACCACATTAACGTTGTTGCGGGTTTGGCGTAGACTGACAGGGTTGATAAATCAACTACAAGGAGTGAAAGTGGCCGATCAACTGATTGTCCGTGGAGCCAGCGAACACAACCTCAAGGGCGTGGATATCGACCTGCCCCGCGACAAGATGATTGTGTTCACAGGGCTATCCGGCTCGGGTAAATCCTCCCTGGCTTTCGATACGATTTTCGCGGAAGGCCAGCGCCGATACGTCGAATCTTTGAGCTCCTACGCGCGCATGTTCCTGGGGCGGATGGACAAGCCGGATGTGGAACTGATCGAAGGGCTGTCCCCGGCGGTGTCCATCGATCAGAAGTCCACGAACCGCAACCCGCGCTCGACCGTCGGCACGGTGACGGAGATCTTCGACTACCTGCGCCTGCTGTATGCGCGCACCGGCATTCCGCACTGTCCGGAATGCGGCGGCGTGATCCAACGGCAAACTCCGCAGGAGATCGTCGACCAGATTCTGGCGATGGAGCAGGGGCTGAAGTTTCAGGTGCTCGCGCCGGTGGTGCGCACCCGCAAGGGCGAGTTCGTGGATCTTTTCGAGGATCTGGCCGCCCAGGGCTACTCCCGTGTGCAGGTCGACGGGGCGGTGTACCAGCTGTCCGATCCGCCGACGCTGGAAAAGCAGGTCAAGCACGATATCGACGTGGTGGTCGACCGTCTGCAGGTGAAGGATTCGCAGAAGCAGCGCCTGACCGATTCCATCGAGACCGCCCTGCAGCTGGCCGATGGCATCGTGGTGCTGGACTTCGTGGGCTTGCCGGACGACGATCCGAACCGCACGCGGCGATTTTCTGAGAAGATGGCCTGCCCGAACGGTCACGCGATTCAGCTGGATGAGCTGGAGCCGCGCACGTTCTCCTTCAACTCTCCCTACGGCGCCTGCCCAGCCTGCGACGGCCTGGGCACGCGCCTGGAGGTCGACGAGAAGCTGGTGATCCCGGACGAGGACGCGCCCGTAGCCGACGCAATCGCCCCGTGGGTCTCCAGTCCGAACAGCAAGTACTTCACCAAGCTGGTCAACGCGCTCGGCGAGGCCATGGGCTTCGACCCGAAAGCCCCGTGGAAGGATCTGAAGGCGACCCACCGCAAGGCGATCCTGAACGGCCACAAGACCCAAATCAAGGTCAGCTACCGCAACCGCTACGGCCGTTCCCGCAACTACAACGCGCCTTTCGAGGGCGTGATGCCCTTCCTGAAGCGCAAGCTCGACCAGACCGATTCCGACTGGTCCAAGGATCGTTACCGCAGCTACATGCGCGAAGTCGCCTGCCCGACGTGTAACGGCACGCGCCTGAAGCCGGAGGTCCTCGCCGTAACCATCGCCTCGGGCGATCGGGAACTGTCTATCGCCGAGGTTTCTGATCTTTCTATTGCGGACGCCAGCAGCTTCCTCGACAACCTATCTCTAACCAAGCGGGAGGAGATGATTGCCGGGGCGGTTCTGCGGGAGATTCAGGCGCGCCTGAAATTCCTTCTGGACGTCGGGCTGAACTATTTGTCGATGTCCCGCTCCGCGGGCACACTCTCCGGCGGTGAGGCCCAGCGCATCCGCCTGGCCACGCAGATTGGTTCCGGCCTGGCGGGCGTGCTGTACGTGCTAGATGAGCCGTCGATCGGCCTGCACCAGCGCGACAACGAGCGCCTTATCCGCACCCTGCAGCACCTGCGGGATCTGGGCAACACCCTGATTGTGGTGGAGCACGACGAGGACACGATTCGTACCGCCGACTGGCTGGTGGATATCGGACCGCGCGCCGGCGAGTACGGTGGCGAGATCGTCTATCAAGGCGAGCCGGAAGGCATCTTCAAGGTCGAAGAATCGTTGACCGGCCAATACCTTTCCGGCCAGCGAGTACTGGCAGTGCCGGATAAGCGCCGCCCGATCGATAAGGACCGGGTGCTGACGGTACACGGAGCACAGGAAAACAACTTGAAGAACGTGGACGTCACGCTGCCGCTGGGCGTATTGACCTGTGTGACTGGCGTATCTGGATCGGGCAAGTCCTCCCTGATCAACGGCATCGTTGCGAAGTCCCTGGGCAATACCCTGAACAAGGCACGCCAGGTGCCGGGGCACCACAAGAAGATCACTGGAATGGAGCACCTGGACAAGCTGGTGCAGGTAGACCAGAGTCCGATCGGCCGCACTCCGCGGTCGAACCCCGCGACGTACACGGGTGTGTTTGACAAGATCCGCAAGCTCTTCGCCGAGACCACGGAGGCGAAGGTGCGTGGCTACACCGCGGGGCGCTTCTCGTTCAACGTTAAGGGCGGGCGCTGTGAGGCCTGCCATGGCGATGGCACCCTGAAGATCGAGATGAACTTCCTGCCCGACGTGTACGTGCCCTGCGAGGTCTGCAACGGCGCTCGCTACAACCGCGAGACCCTGGAGGTTCACTACAAGGGCAAGTCCATCGCCGAAGTGCTGGATATGCCGATCTCGGAGGCTGCGGAGTTCTTCGAGCCGGTGACCTCCATTTCTCGCTATCTGAACACTCTGGTCGACGTCGGCCTGGGGTATGTGCGCCTGGGCCAGGCGGCGACCACTCTATCGGGTGGCGAGGCTCAGCGCGTGAAGCTGGCTGCCGAGCTGCAGAAGCGTTCCAACGGCCGGACGGTGTACATCCTGGACGAGCCGACCACGGGTCTACACTTCGAGGACATCCGCAAACTCATGCTGGTGATCCAGGGACTGGTGGACAAGGGCAACAGCGTGTTCATTATTGAGCACAACCTGGATGTCATTAAGGCCGCCGACTGGATCGTGGACATGGGCCCGGAGGGCGGCTCCGGCGGTGGCACCGTCGTGGCTGAGGGCACCCCGGAGCAGGTTGCGGAGGTGGAGGCCTCCCACACTGGCCGTTACTTGCGGTCGATGCTCTGATTCTGCGGCGGCTGCGGCTGTACCGATTGCTGCTGTGGGTTCGGCGGACCGACAGCGGTGCTCTTGTTCGGCTTCTCACGTGTGACGGCGGCGACCAGCAGCACCATGCCACAGATCAGGAACGCCAGTGCTTGGACAAGGCCGCCCAGGACGGATAGGTCGTAGAAAACTAGCTTCGCAGTTGCAGTGATGGCCAGCAGCAATCCGGGCTTGGAGTTGTTGCGGTGCAGTAGGTACACCGCGCCCAGCATCCAGCTGACGGAGATCAGCACGTGCGCCACCATGAACGAAAGCTTCGTGGCGGATATCGCCATGGCTACGGCCGGGATTGCAGAGGAAGCGAGCACGAGAGTCACAATGCCGATAAGCAGCTTCGCAACCTCCGTATTGGCCTGGTTGCCGGGAACTTCGCGGCCGGCAATCCCCCTGATTTCAGTATCGAACAGGTGTTGGTGGCGGTATGCCAACGCCACGGAAAGCAGAAGGCTCATCACTAGCACGATCGCGGAATCAGGGATTTCCATAGCCCTCGAGTTAACCCAGCTGAACGGGGCATAGGTGAACACAGCAAGGAAAGAGCAGATGAGGGAAATCCAGGCAACGGACCGTGGCATTTTCGGCAGGCCCCACACAATGGCAGCAGTGAAGGCCAGCAACGCCACCGCGATGCCAATGCTCCAGTATCCGAAGTAGGGGAAGTTATCGAGGTGCTTTTGTACCTCTCCATCGAGGGCATGCCAGCGGAAGAACCGGATGATAAAGATGATGGGCAACGTTCCTGCGGAGATCGTGAACGTGAAGGCGCTGGCCACACGTGGAGGTAGCGGAGCATTCCCATCCACCTGGAAGTCCACCTTGTACATGCCACCGTTGGCCCGGGCGATAAAGTAGGAGCCGGCAGTCGCCAGGGCGATAAACGCCGGGCTCACCCAGGAATCGTGGACACACAGCAGCGCGGCAGGAACGACCACTACCGCTAGGACACTGCCGACGTGCAGCTGACGCGATGCCCATGGCGGGACGAAGCTGAGGATAGCCAGGATCGCGAAGCCCACCACGCCCATCAAGAAGGTGGATACCGCGAAGGGGGAGGCCATGAGCATTGCAATGATGTAGGTAACAGTGGCGGTGACCTGCAGTTTGAACCAGGGGCGACCCCAGCGGGCCGCGAAGCCACAGATCGCGGCTGCTAGCAGGCTGCCGGCGAAGTAGCCAGTGTGGATTTCCCTTTGCACCGGGTTGTCGGAGGGGAACATCGACAGGAAACTTGCTGCTACAGGAACGATGAACAGGGGTGCAAACGCAGTGACAATGGAAGCGAGGATCTCCTTCTTCCACGCGTAGGCCAAGCCCAACGATCCGGCACAAATGACCACCGTCAGTACACTGCCCACTGCCTCGCCGAACCAGCCCATCTTGAATACCGCGACCCACAGGTCCGCGAGCCCGCCTAACGTGGCAACTATCAGAAGTGCTGCGGCACTCACGCCATTCGGCTGGCGCTTGTTTACGACTGTGGCCGTGACTGCCAAACCACCACACAGCACTGCTGCGAGGATGACGGCGCCCGTCGGGCTCAGGAACCCAGACGCATAAGCCAGTAGCGCCAGGAAGGTCAGACCCACGACGGTAATGGAACCGCCAATGATCGCCAGCAGGCGCGTAACCAGGTCTTCCTTGTCCCACCATTGCTGGAGCTTGTTCGGAGTAGCTGGCTTCGACTGCGCTGTTTGTTGACGCTGCGCTGCGGGGAATCTAGGCAGCGGCGATTGTCGCTGCTGTGGCTGCTTCTGTGGTTCCTGATTCTGATGACGGGGCGGCTGAACGGGCGCCACGGGTGGACGTTGCACCGCAGCGGGTTGGCGCTGTGCCGCAGCGGGTTGTGACTGCTGCGTTTGCGGCACCTGAGGCCGCTGTGGCTGAGTAGGTTGCGCCTGTGGTCGCGCTGGCTGCTGGGGCTGGGCGGGCTGTGACGGGGGAGCCTTAACCTCCTGGCTGGAGCGTGGGGGAGGTGAGGCTGGGGGCGTCACTACCGAAGAAGCCCTGGGTTGCTGCGCCAAAGAGAGCTTTTGTTGATTAACAGCGACCTCGCGAAGAATACTAAACATCTGCGACTGGGCTTGCATCTGTGAACGAGCAAGATCATCAATGCGCTTGATCAGATCGTTAGTGGGCTCAGCGGATCCGTTAAGAGGCTTATTCATAAGGCAAAAGTTTATTCTTGTTCGGTCTTGGAGAAACGGCGTTAGCCATATTTGGATATCGCCTGGACACTTGTTATACTTCCAACCACTACCGTCTCGTTCCATCCAATAAGGTTTTGGCCTTATGAAATGGAAACGGGCTGCAAGTGGAGATTCCTTCTCCCACCTAGAGACCGCCAACACGGTTGGACTCGGGTCGTGGCCAAGACGCAGATGGGGTGCAAGAATCCGACAGTGCAATGCACAGTGATCGGTGAATGTTCCCGCCTGTGCGCTATGGCTGTGATTGTGGGGGAATAGGGGGATCTTCAGTACTGCAGGGTTCGGTAAGACATTAACCAAACTGCTACTGAGGAGTTCACATTAGCGCAGAAGCTCGCATCAACGACCGTATTCGAGTCCCTGAGGTCCGACTCGTCGGTCCAGGCGGCGAACAGGTCGGTATCGTCAAGACGGACGATGCGCGAAAGCTGGCCTATGAAGCTGACCTCGACCTTGTAGAGGTTGCACCGAACGCCAAGCCACCCGTGGCAAAGATCATGGACTTCGGCAAGTTCAAGTACGAGCAGGCCCAGAAGGCTCGCGAAGCTCGTAAGAACCAGCAGCAGACCGTGGTGAAGGAACAGAAGTTCCGTCCGAAGATCGACGACCACGACTACGAGACCAAGAAGGGCAACGTCATTCGTTTCCTGGAAAAGGGCTCCAAGGTCAAGGTCACGATCATGTTCCGCGGGCGTGAGCAGTCCCGACCGGAGCTCGGGTTCCGACTGCTTGAGCGACTGGCTAACGACGTTGAGGAGTACGGCGTAGTTGAGACCCGCGCCAAGCAGGACGGCCGCAACATGACCATGGTGCTGGGCCCGATCCGCAAGGGCAAGAAGTAGTAACAGAACTAGTTGTTAGAGGTTTTTCACCAATGAAGCAGAAGACTCACAAGGGTGCCGCAAAGCGCATCAAGATCACCGGTTCCGGCAAGCTGCGTCGCGAGCAGGCTAACCGCCGTCACCTGCTGGAGGGCAAGCCCTCCAAGCGCACCCGTCGCCTGAAGGGCACCGAGGACGTCGCTCCGGCCGATGTCAAGCGCATGAAGCGTCTGCTGGGCAAGGCATAACAAAAGCCCACCTTTCCACCCCTATTCACCTAACCGCGTCATCGAGTAATTCCAGCACCTACAGAAGGTGCCCATCTGAGGCGCGCACACTTAAAGAAAAGGAAGTATCACCGTGGCACGTGTCAAGCGCTCAGTGAACGCCAAGAAGAAGCGTCGCGAAGTACTGAAGTCCGCCAAGGGCTACCGTGGTCAGCGCTCCCGCCTGTACCGCAAGGCAAAGGAGCAGATGCTCCACTCCAAGACCTACGAGTTCCGCGACCGCAAGGCCCGCAAGAACGAGTTCCGCAAGCTGTGGATCCAGCGCATCAACGCTGGTGCACGCCAGAACGGCATGACCTACAACCGCCTGATCCAGGGCCTGCGTCTGGCTGAGATCGAGGTCGACCGTAAGAACCTGGCCGAGCTGGCCGTCAACGACTTCGACGCATTCACCGCTCTGTGCGAGGCTGCCAAGACTGCCCTGCCGGAGGACGTTAACGCACCGGCTGCTTCCTAAAGCTAGCTTTGTAGCGCGTAACGCAAACCCCATCCGGGGAACCTGAACTGAAAGGTTTCCCGGATGGGGTTCTTTGTGCTTTGAGGGCTGCTAGGTTGAATGAAAGCTAGCCAGCCTTTTCCGAGGAGAGACCGCAATGAAGGATTACACCCGCCGGGCAGTGACACTACTGTTGGCCTTTTCGCTCACCGGTACCTTGGCCGCCTGCAATATGAGCACAAACGAAGACGCCGAAAAGACTATGCAGGAAGCCTCGACTTCCGAAACGAAGGCCGACGAGGATTTTTCTTACGCCGATATGTCGGAGGAAGACTTCGCCGAAAAGGCGGCGAAAACCGTCGAGGATTTCTTTAATGCCGTCTTTGACACGTCCTTGGTAGATACCATCGATAAGCTGCCTGACGAAGAGAAGCGCCTGCTCAAGCGCGTCAATTCCGTCGACAGCTTCAATGACTTAAGTGACGAAGAAAAAGACACCGCCATCGAAGCGGCCGATAAGGCCTATGGCTTCCGGGATCGCGTCGCCGGTGCTGATGACATGTCTAAGGAAGATACCGGTGCCTTGATCGTTGGCATTAACACGACGCTCGACGTGCTGTGGCGTTTCACCGATGGGCAAGGTGCAATGACAGCCAAGCCAGACCCCAAGAAGGCCGAGGTCGATAGTGGACGCACGAAGGTCACGTTCCCGGTCGGGTCGGTTTCCATTCGCTTGGCGATGCTGCCCGGTAACCAGGAAGAACCGATCACTGTGCGGGTAGATGGCGGACAGCTCCGGGTAGATGGGCAGTTCCTCATTGAGGTTGGCAAGGAAGGCGGTGGCGGCACCATGACCCGTACCCGCACCGAGAACGGCGTGACCACGACGGAAGAGGAGCAAGTGAGTCTGTTCGAAAAGTAGGTCAATTATGCTGTGGGTTATGAGCCCGCAGGATGCACAAGACCTTTTCACCGAAAGAACCCCCCGCGTCGTCAACGCCGCCAAACTTCACCGGGCGGCTGCGCGCAAGAAGGCGGGGGTTTTCCTCGTGGAGGGGGAAAACAGCGTCGAGGCCGCTATCGCCACCGGCAGCGCCACGGACGTCTTCGTCACGCCGGCAGCCGCAGAACGCTTCGAGCCGATCATCCGCACAGCCGGCTACCTCAACGTCTTCGTCCACTACATCAACGACAGAGCCGCCAAACACCTTTCTGATACCGCCACGACCACAGGCTTGTTCGCCGTATGCAAGCCTGTCCTGTGGTCTGTCGGTAAGGCATTGACGCCGCAGCCCCAGCTAGTGAGCGTCCCAGTGGAAACCAACGACCCCGGCAATGCAGGCACCCTTATTCGTGTTGCCGATGCGATGGGCGCCGATGCCGTGGTATTCGCTGGCGAGACCGCGGATCCGCAATCGTGCAAGGCCGCACGTGCTTCTGCGGGGTCGCTGTTCCACGTGCCGGTGGCGCGTTCCACCAACGTGAAGGACGTGCTGGGGCAGCTACGCGCGCAGGGGCTGCAGATCGTCGCCACCGCAGCCGACGGTGAGGTCAGCTTGGATGACGCGGGGGAGATCCTTACGAAGCCGACCGCATGGCTGTTCGGCAACGAGGCCCACGGACTGGGGGAGGAGCTGCTCGCCGAGGCAGATCTGCGGGTTTCCATCCCCATCCGCGGGCGCGCGGAATCACTCAACCTTGCGACCGCCGCATCCATCTGTATGTATGAATCGGCGCGTGCCCAGGCAGCGGCGCGCGGCGCTACCGAAGACGGGTCAGCCGGGGACTGATATCCCCCGACTCGGCGCACCATGATCCCCGCCGGGTATTATTGACCAGGTTAAGCCGTGCACGTAGATAGAGGAGCGCACACAAGTGACGGATTCCGCGGATACTCCCCAGGTAGAGCTTTCGGAGCAGGGGCTGAGCGCAGCCGCTGACGCAGCTGAGAAAGCCTTCGCCGAAGCTGCAAATCTGGAGGAACTGGCAGTCGCCCGCCGCGAACACCTCGGCGACGATGCCCCCATCCCGGCCGCCCGCCGCAGCCTGGGCAGCCTGCCCAAGGAGCAGCGCAAGGACGCTGGTCGCCTGGTGAACATGGCACGGGGCCGCGTCGAGAAGCGCTTCGCCCAGGTCAAGGCCGAACTCGAGCGTAAGCGCAATGAGGAGGTCCTGCGCGCAGAGCGCATCGACGTCACCGAGCCGACCACCCGCGGGCAGCGTGGCGCCCAGCACCCGATCACCATTCTGTCCGAGCAGATCGCTGACATTTTCGTCGGCATGGGCTGGGAGATTGCGGACGGCCCGGAGGTCGAGGCCGAATACTTCAACTTCGACTCCCTGAACTTCATCCCGGACCACCCCGCGCGCACGCTGCAGGATACCTTCCACATCGCTCCGGAGGGGTCCGGCCAGGTGCTGCGCACCCACACTTCCCCGGTGCAGATGCGCACGATGCTTTCCCGCGACCTGCCGATCTATATTGCTTGCCCTGGCCGTGTGTTCCGCACCGATGAGCTGGACGCCACCCACACTCCGGTGTTCCACCAGGTCGAAGGCCTGGCTGTGGATAAGGGTCTGACGATGGCTCACCTGAAGGGCACGCTGGATCACCTGGCCAAGACCCTGTTTGGCGAGGAAGCCAAGACCCGCATCCGCCCGAACTACTTCCCATTCACCGAGCCCTCCGCCGAGGTCGATGTTTGGTTCGCAGACAAGAAGGGCGGCGCAGGCTGGATCGAGTGGGGCGGCTGCGGCATGGTCAACCCCAACGTCCTGATCGCCGCGGGCGTGGATCCGGAGGTTTACTCCGGTTTTGCCTTCGGCATGGGCATCGAACGCACCCTGCAGTTCCGCAATGGCCTGCCCGACATGCGCGACATGGTGGAGGGCGACGTTCGCTTCACCCTGCCGTTCGGCGTACGCGGTTAGAACTTAGACAACCCCAAAGGATCTTTCGAAAAACATGCTTATTTCCCAGTCGTGGCTGACCCGAATCCTGCAGACCTCTAACCCGCAGTGGAGCGTGAGCGCCGAGGAGTTCGACGCTGGCTTCGTCCGCGTCGGTTTCGAGACCGAGGGCTACGAGGCGATCCCCGAGACCACCGGCCCACTGGTGATCGGTCGTGTCGAAAAGATCGAGGAACTCACCGAGTTTAAGAAGCCGATCCGTTACTGCGACGTCAACGTCGGCCAGGCCAACGGCACCGGCGAGCTGCAGCACATCATCTGCGGCGCGCGGAACTTCTCCGAGGGCGACAACGTGGTCATCGCCCTGCCCGGCACAGTGCTGCCCGGCCCGTTCGAGATCTCTGCGCGGAAGACTTACGGCAAGATCTCCGAAGGCATGATCTGTTCTGCGATGGAGGTGGGCCTTGCCTCCCAGCAGAATGCGGGGATCATGACTATTTCTGACGCCGATTTGGCCAGCGCTAACCTTCAGCCAGGTGACGACGCGCGCGGGCTGTTGGGTTTGCAGGACACGATCTTCGAGGTAAACATCACCCCGGATCGCGGCTACGCGCTGTCTGCCAGGGGGCTCGCCCGCGAGTTGGCGTCCAGCTTTAACCTGCAGTACCGCGACCCAGCGCAGGATCCGGCGGCAGCGGCGATGCGCAACGACCTGTTCGCCGGCCTGCCCGGCACGGACGGCGAGGTACAGGCGCTGAAAGTCGATGAGGACACGAAGTGCTCGAAGTTCGGCATGCGGAAGGTCAACGGAATCGACCCGAAGGCGGAGTCTCCGCTGTGGCTGCAGCGCGAGCTGATGCTATGTGGCCAGCGCCCCGTGAACCCCGCGACGGACGTGACGAACTATGTGATGTTCCTGTTGGGCCAGCCGATGCACGCCTTCGACGCGGATAAGGTCAATGGCGAGCTGCACGTCCGCCGGGCGCAGAAGGGGGAGAAGCTGACCACGCTGGATGACGTGGAGCGCACCTTGGATGCCGAAGATGTGGTGATCTGCGACGAGTCCGGCATTCAGTCGCTGGCCGGCGTGATGGGCGGGTCGACCTCCGAGATCACCCACGAGACCACAAATGTGCTGTTCGAGGCCGCACACTGGGATCAGATCACCGTGGCGCGGACGTGCCGCCGCCACAAGCTATCCTCCGAGGCTTCCCGCCGCTTCGAGCGTGGCACGGATGCGGCGATCATTGAGGATGCCCTGGACTTTGCCGTTGCCCTGCTGGTGAACATCGCCGGTGGCGAGGTGGAGGAGGGCCGCACCCTGTTCGGTGCAGTGCCGGAGATGCCGATGATCACCATGCACACCTCCCGCCCGGGCAAGACGGCGGGCAAGATCTACCCGGACGGCACCACTATCTCCCGTCTGCGTGAGGTCGGTTGCGAGGTGCGCGAGACCGGCTCCCGCGACGATAACGGTGCCCGCGAGATCGAGGTCACCCCGCCGAGCTGGCGCCCTGACCTGACCATGCCCGCGGACTTGGTAGAGGAGGTTCTGCGACTGGAGGGGCTGGAGGACATCCCATCGATCGTTCCCACCGCCCCGGCCGGCCGCGGCTACACCCCACGCCAGCGGATGCGCCGCAACGTTGGCCAGGCGCTGGCCTGGGCTGGTTACGCGGAGATCCTGCCGACCCCGTTCATCGCCAATGACGTGTTCGACGTGTGGGAGCTGCCCGCCGACGATCCGCGTCGCCTGACTGTGAAGGTGCAGAATCCGCTGGAGAGCGACTACGCTTCCATCGGCACCACTTTGCTGCCGTCGATGATCGAGTCGCTGCGCCGGAACGTCACCCGTGGCCAGCGCGATGTGGCTCTGTACGGTGTGGAGCAGGTTTCCGTGCCGAAGTCGGCCAAGCCGTTTTCACCGATGCCTTCCGTAAAGCAGCGACCGGGTAAGGAAGAGCTGGCCGAGCTGCTAGCTTCGCTGCCGGATCAGCCGCTGCACGTCGCCGTTGTTGCTACGGGTAACCGTCAGCTGCAGGGTACGTGGGGTGCCCCGGAGTCCTTCACGGCTGCGGACGCCATCGAGTCCGCCCGTGTCGTCGCCCGTGCCGCAGGCGTGGAAATCGCCGTGCGAAATGCCGAGTACCTGCCGTGGCACCCGGGCCGTTGCGCGGAGATTTTGGTGGGCGACACGGTCGTTGGCCACGCCGGTGAGCTGCACCCGCAGGTCTGCGAGCGAGCGGAGCTGCCGCCGCGCACCGTCGCAATGGAGATGAACCTGGACGCACTGCCGCTGGAGGAGACCTTCCCGCGCCCCGTGCTGTCCGCTTTCCCGGCCGTGCTGCAGGACATTGCCGTGGTCGTCGACGAGACCACCCCGGCTCAGGACGTCGAGAATGCACTGCGCGACGGCGCGGGAGAACTGCTCGAGGAGATTCGCCTGTTCGACGTGTACCGTTCGGATTCCCTGGGCGAGGGTAAGCGCTCGCTGACCTTCAGCCTGCGTTTCCGCGCCGCCGACCGGACACTGACGGAAGAGGAAGCCAGCGAGTCCCGCGAGGCCGCCCTGCAGTCCGCCACCGAGCGGGTGGGGGCGCAGCTCCGCGGATGACTGCATAATTCCCACAATGTTGAATAATTTGCATTGTGGGGGAATGTAGGGCAGAATCGTCCTATGTTGAAAATTGCAGTGGCAGGCGCCAGTGGGTACGCGGGAGGCGAAGCTCTTCGCCTCCTATTGAACCACCCTGGCTACGGCGTGGACTTCGAAATCGGCTCGCTTACCGGCGGCTCCAACGCCGGCACGCGCTTCGGCGACCTCAACCCGGGTCTTCCCGCCCTGGCGGATCGTGAGCTCGAAGAAACGACCGAGGAAATCCTCGGCACGAACGACGCTGCCATCCTCGCACTTCCGCACGGCGTTTCCGCCGCCCTCAACTTGCCCGAGTCCATGAAGATCGTGGACTGCGGCGCGGACTATCGCCTGAAGAACGCCAACCATTGGGCACGTTTCTACGGCACCCCGCACGCGGGTACTCGCACTTATGGCATCCCGGAGATGCCTGGTCACAGGGAAGAAATCGCCGCCGCCAACTATGTTGCCGCCCCGGGTTGCTTCCCGACCGGCGCCACGCTGGCGCTGATGCCTGCCATTGCCAGCGGGCTCATGGCCCCGCAGGTCAGTGTCGTCTCCGTCACCGGCACCACGGGTGCTGGCAAGAAAGCCGCCGTAAACCTCCTGGGTTCGGAAACGATGGGCAACCTGCGTGCCTACGGCGTGGGCACGCACCGCCATGCGCCGGAGATCAAGCAGAGTGTGGAGGAGCTGCTGGCTCCCGGCTACTCCTCGGACGACGTACACGTCACCTTCACCCCGGTGCTTGCACCGCTGACCCGTGGCATCCTCACCACCGTCACCGCTGCCGCCCGTGGCCAGGCGGGTGACATTCGTCGCGCCTACGAGGACTTCTGTGCAGGCGAACCCTTCCTGCACCTGCTGCCGGAAGGCCAGCAGCCAGAGGTCAAGAGCGTTGTCGGCTCCAACATGGTGCACATCCAGGTGGAGGTCGCCGATGGCATGATTATCGCCACCAGCGCCATCGATAACCTCACCAAGGGCACCGCCGGTGCCGCTATCCAGTGTCTCAACCTCATGTTCGGTTGGGAAGAAACCGCGGGCCTCCCGCAGACGGGACTCTGATTCATAAGCTATGACTAGCGCAGACAAGAACAATCCGGATACCAGCACAGCCCAGAATTCCTCCGCGGATCTGGGTGTGACCGTTCCCAAGGGCTTCAGCGCCGCTGCGGTGACCGCGGGCATCAAGCCCTCCGGCAAGTCGGACATGGCTTTGATCCGCAACGACGGCCCGGATGCCATCGCCGCGGCGATGTTCACCCGCAACCAGGTCACCGCCGCGCCGGTGCGTTACACCCAGGCGCATAACGACGGGACCTTCCGCGCGGTCGTCGTGAACTCTGGCAACGCCAACGCCTGCAACGGCGCGCAGGGCGACAAGGATGCCAAGGCCACCGCGGAAAGGGTAGCCGAGGCTCTGGGCTGCCAGCCCGGCGACGTTGCGGTGTGCTCCACCGGGCTTATCGGCGACGTCCTGCCGATGGATAAGGTCCTCGCCGGTGTCGACGAGCTTGCCGGTAACCTCGACCAGTCCATCGCCGCTGGCAACGCTGCCGCCCGCGCCATCATGACCACCGACCTCGTATCTAAGGAAGCCGTCTACCACGGTGACGGCTGGTCCATCGGCGCCATGGGCAAAGGCGTAGGCATGATGGCCCCGTCGCTGGCGACGATGCTTGTGTTTATTACTACGGACGCCCACCTGCCCAGCTCCGCCATGGCCCACCAGGCTCTGGCGAGTGCGACCCCCACAACCTTCGACTGCATTGACATCGACGGGGCAACCTCCACCAACGATACTGTGCTGCTGATGGCCTCCGGTGCTTCCGGCGTGACCCCTGATGCAGAGGAGTTCAACGCTGCGATCCACCAGGTGTGCCTCGATATTGGAATGCAGTTACAGGCGGACGCTGAGGGCGTCACAAAGAGAGTCTCCATCACCGTCGGCGGCGCAGAAACAGACGAGGCCGCACAGACCGCCGCGCGCGTGATCGGCCGCGACAACCTGTTTAAGTGCGCGATGTTCGGCTCCGACCCGAACTGGGGCCGCGTGCTGGCGGCCGTGGGCATGGCGCCGGTGAAGATGAACCCGGCAGGCATCAGCGTGTCCTTCAACGGCCACCCAGTGTGCATCAATTCCACGGGCGCTCCCGGTGCCCGCACGGTGGACCTATCGGGCGCAGACATTGCCGTAGAGGTGGACCTGGGCGTGGGCGAGGGACGCGCGACGGTGTGGACGACCGACCTGTCGTACTCCTACGTGGAGATCAACTCCGAGTACTCGACCTAAACCGCGCCCCAAGCTGTGGCTTAAACCGCGACCAACAACACGTTTCTACCAGGAAATACGCCAATGACCCCCAAACACAATCCCATCGATACCACCGGGCTGACCCCCGAGATGCGCAGCCACGTGCTGGCCGAGGCTCTGCCGTGGCTGCTGCATTACCGCGACAAGATCGTGGTGGTCAAGTACGGCGGTAACGCGATGATCGACGAAGAACTGAAGCGCGCCTTCGCCGCCGACATGGTATTCCTCCGCGCCATCGGTGCCCGCCCGGTCGTGGTCCACGGTGGCGGTCCGCAGATCAACGAGATGCTGAAGACCGTCGGCCTGGAAGGCGAGTTCAAGGGCGGCTTCCGCGTCACCACCCCGGAGGTCATGGAGTACGTCCGCATGGTGCTTTTCGGAAAGGTCGGCCGCGAGCTAGTAGGGCTGATCAACGAACACGGCCCCTACGCCGTCGGTGCCTCGGGCGAGGATGCAGGTCTGTTCACCGCCTCCAAGCGCACCATCACCATCGATGGGGAAGACGTCGACCTGGGACGTGTGGGCCAGATCGAGCACGTCAACGCTGAAAGCTTGATCGACCTTATCGACGCGGGCCGTATCCCCGTGGTCTCCACAGTCGCACCGGATGACCAGGGCCGGATCTACAACATCAACGCGGACACGGCCGCCGGAGCGCTGGCCGGTGCTTTGGGCGCGGAGAGGCTCGTGATGCTCACGAACGTTAAGGGCCTGTACACTGACTGGCCCAACAAGGACTCCTTGGTTTCCAGCCTGACCCCCGACCAGCTGTCGGAGCTGCTACCTACCCTGGATTCCGGCATGGTGCCGAAGATGGAGGCCTGCCTGGATGCGCTGCGCACCGGCGTGCAGGCCGCGCACGTCATCGACGGCCGCATCCCGCACTCCGTAATCTTGGAGCTGATGACCACCGGCGGTATCGGCACCATGATCTGCCCCGCGGACTGGGAAGACGTAACCACCGCCGCCATCAACTACCGGGAGGACTAGCCATGACAAGCAGCAAAAGCACTGACTGGCAAAGCCACTGGAACGCCGCGATCTTCGAGACCTACGGCACCCCGCCGCGCGAGCTCGTGTCTGGCCGCGGCGCCATCGTCACCGACGTCGACGGCAACGATTACCTGGACTTGCTGTCCGGTATTGCCGTTAACGCTCTGGGGCACGCTCACCCAGCCATTATTGACGCCGTAACGAGTCAGATCGCCACGCTCAGCCACACGTCGAACCTTTTCGCCCACCCGCAGGTGATCAAGCTCGCTGAGCGGCTTAAAGGCCTGCTGGCGGAGCAGAGTGGGGAGGCCGCCGAGGCGGTGGCCGGCGCCCGCGTGTTCTTCTCCAACTCCGGCGCAGAAGCCAACGAAGCGGCCTTCAAGATCGCCCGCGCGACCGGCAAGACCAAGATCCTTGCCGCTGAGCGTGGCTTCCACGGCCGCACCATGGGAGCCCTGGCTCTGACCGGCCAGCCCGACAAGCAGGAGCCCTTCAAGCCGCTGCCCGGTGGCGTGGAGTACTACCCCTACGGCGACATCGACGCGCTGCGGGACATGGCGGACGACGACACGGCCGCAATCTTCCTGGAACCCATCCAGGGCGAAACCGGCGTGATTCCCGCCCCGGACGGCTTCCTGGCCGCCGTCCGGGAACTATGTGACCAGCACGGGATCCTCATGGTTGTCGACGAGGTACAGGCCGGCATGGGCCGTACCGGCCAGTGGTTCGGCTTCCAGCACGAACCCGGCGTACTGCCTGACGTGATCACCATGGCCAAGGGACTGGGCGGAGGCTTGCCGATCGGCGCCACTCTCGCTTTGCCGAAGGCGCAGCTGCTGCCCAAGGGCATGCACGGCACCACCTTCGGCGGCAACCCCGTGGTCTGTGCGGCCGCCAACGCGGTAATCGACACGATCCAGGAAGAGGACCTGCTGGCCAACGTCGCAACCCAGTCCGCAGCCATCCGCGAAGGCCTGACCGACCACCCGAGCATTAAGTCCATCCGTGGGCGCGGCCTGATGCTGGGAATTGTCCTGGACACGCCCCTGACTCTTGATCCGCTGGACTACGGGCTGATCGTCAACAAGCCCCAGCCCGACGTAATTCGCCTGGTCCCCCCGCTGAACATCACGGCGGATGAGGTGCAGGGTGGCGTCACAAAGATTAGGCAGATGCTGGACGACAACCGCAAGCAGAACCAGTAACACAACAAAGGAACCCCACATGACGAATACCCCGAACCGCGCCCCGCTGCGCCACGTGCTGGCCGACGACGATCTTTCCCCGGCGGAGCAGGCCGAAGTGCTGGCGCTGGCCGAGGAGCTGAAGGACAACCGCTACGGCAACGGCTACCGCAATCTGTTGGAGCGCCGCTCTGTCGCCGTGCTGTTCGACAAGACCTCTACGCGCACGCGCTTTTCTTTTGACGCCGGCATCACCGAGCTAGGTGGTAATGCCATCGTCGTAGACAGTGGAAGCTCGCAGATGGGAAAGGGAGAGACCTTCCAAGACACAGGCGCGGTGCTTTCCCGCTACGTCTCCGCGATCGTGTGGCGCACCGGCGCGCACGACAACCTGCACCAGATGGCAGAAACCGCGGGCGTGCCGATCATCAACTCCCTGTCCGACGACTTCCACCCCTGCCAGATCCTGGCGGACCTAGTGACCATCAAGGAGCACAAGGACGAGCTGAAGGGCCTGAACGCCGTGTACTTCGGCGACGGTGCGAACAACATGGCCAACAGCTACATGCTGGGCTTCGCCACCGCGGGCGTGAACATCACCATCGCCGCACCCGAGGGCTTCCAGCCGGCCGCAGAGTTCGTCGAGCGTGCGCGGCAGCGCGCCGAGCAGACCGGTGCGACCGTGACCGTGACCGACAAGGTGGACGCCACCGGCGCGGACGTGGTGATCACCGATACCTGGCTGTCGATGGGGCAGGATGCCTCCGAGGACCGCAGTGCGCTGAAGGCCTACCAGGTCGACGCGGAACTGATGGGCACCGCCAAGGATGACGCAATTTTCATGCACTGCTTGCCTGCCTACCGGGGCAGCGAGGTCACCGCGGAGGTTATCGACGGGCCACAGTCCGTGGTATTCGATGAGGCAGAAAACCGCTTGCACGCACAAAAGGCGCTGATGGTATGGCTTCTTCGCTAACCCGCACCGCGCGACAGGACATGATCGGGCGCATCATCGGCGCCGAGAAGGTAGGCAGCCAGCGCCAGCTGCTGGGCATCCTGGTCAACCGCGGCATCGACGTCACCCAGGCGACCTTGTCGCGCGACCTGGTGGATCTGGGAGCCAAGAAGGTGCGCGTGGGCGGGGAGGTGTACTACTCCCTGTCCGACGACGTGCGTGTCGATGGCCCGGATAAGCTGCGCCGCGTATTGGGGGAGCTGCTGGTCGACCACGATCACTCCGGCAACATCGCGGTGCTGCGTACCCCACCCGGTGCCGCGCAGTACCTGGCCAGCATCCTCGACCGCTCGGACGTCAACCGCGTGGTGGCTACGATCGCTGGCGACGATACGGTGTTCGTCCTGGCACGGGAGCCCCTCAGCGGTAAGGAGCTGGGGGAGTACTTCTACCACCTGGCGCAAAGCTAGAATGAATTAACTGATACTAGAGCAAGACCGCAAAAGACTGCATAAGACTTTCGAAGGGAAGCGTAAAGAAGAATGAAGGATCGCGTAGTACTCGCATACTCCGGCGGGCTGGATACCACCGTTGCCATCAGCTGGATCGCCAAGGAGCGCAACGCAGAGGTCGTGTGCGTCTCCATCGACCTGGGCCAGGGCGGCGAGGACATGGAGACCGTCCGCCAGCGCGCACTGGGCGCCGGCGCCGTGGAATCCATCGTCGTGGACGCTCGCGATGAGTTCGCCAACGATTACTGCCTGCCGACTATCAAGGCCAACGGCATGTACATGAAGGAATACCCGCTGGTCTCCGCTATCTCCCGCCCGCTGATCGTGAAGCACCTGTCCGAGGCCGCTGCCGAGCACGGCGGAACCGCCGTTGCCCACGGCTGCACCGGTAAGGGCAATGACCAGGTTCGCTTCGAGGTCGGCTTTGCCAATACCGCCCCCGACCTGGAGATCATTGCCCCGGTTCGCGACTACGCCTGGACTCGCGAGAAGGCCATCGCCTTCGCCGAGGAAAACGGCATCCCGATCGAGCAGTCCAAGAAGTCCCCGTTCTCCATTGATCAGAACGTTTGGGGTCGTGCCGTTGAGACCGGCTTCCTGGAGGATCTGTGGAACGCCCCGACCAAGGACGTTTACGCCTACACCGAGGATCCGGGCCTGGGCCAGGCTCCGGATGAGGTCATCATCTCCTTCGAAGGCGGCAAGCCCGTCGCCATCGACGGCAAGAAGGTCACCGTGCTGGAGGCTATCGAAGAACTGAACCGCCGCGCCGGCGCCCAGGGTGTGGGCCGCCTGGACATGGTTGAGGACCGCCTGGTGGGCATCAAGTCCCGCGAGATCTACGAGGCTCCGGGTGCTATGACCCTGATCCGCGCACACGAGGCTTTGGAGGCAGTCACCGTCGAGCGCGAGCTGGCCCGCTTCAAGCGCGGCATCGACGCTGAGTGGTCCAACCAGGTTTACGACGGCCTGTGGTTCAGCCCGCTGAAGCGCTCCCTGGATGCGTTTATTGAGTCCACCCAGACCCACGTCACTGGCGACATCCGCCTGGTGCTGCACGCGGGCTCCATCACCGTCAACGGCCGCCGCTCCGGCAAGTCCCTGTACGACTTCAACCTGGCTACCTACGACGAGGGCGATTCCTTCGACCAGTCCATGGCTCGCGGTTTCGTGGAGCTGCATGGCCTGTCCTCCAAGATCGCGGCGAAGCGCGACCTGGCTAATTAGCGGCGAATCCCACCAGAGGCTCACCAGAGGCTAACGAGAGCAGAAAGGCACTGAACCCAACCATGACCACCGAGGCACACGGCACGAATGAGGGCGCCCTGTGGGGCGGCCGATTCTCCGGCGGCCCGACTGAGGCGATGGCTGCCCTGTCGAAGTCCACGCACTTCGACTGGGTCCTGGCCCCCTATGACGTGCTGGCCTCGCAGGCTCATGCACGGGTGCTACACAAGGCCAACCTGCTCAGCGACGAGGATTTCGATACCCTCATCGCTGGCTTGCAGAAGCTGGGGAAGGACGTCGCCGATGGTTCCTTCGGCCCCGAACCCAGCGACGAGGACGTCCACGGCGCGATGGAACGCGGCCTGATTGATCGGGTCGGCCCGGAGGCCGGCGGTCGCCTGCGTGCGGGTCGTTCCCGCAATGACCAGGTCGCCACCCTGTTCCGCATGTGGCTGCGCGACGCGATCCGCGACATCACCGCGGGCGTACTGGACGTCGTCGACGCTCTGGTCGCCCAGTGTGATCGCCACCCGGAGGCCATCATGCCGGGCAAGACGCACTTCCAGGCCGCCCAGCCGGTGCTGCTGGCCCACCAGCTGCTGGCGCACGCGCAGCCGCTGCTGCGCGACGTGCAGCGCTTCCAGGATCTGGATAAGCGCCTCGCTGTGTCCCCGTATGGTTCTGGTGCGCTCGCGGGTTCCTCCCTGGCGCTCGACCCGGAGGCCATCGCGGAGGAGCTCGGCTTTGACTCTGCTGCGGATAACTCTATTGACGCCACTAGTTCCCGCGACTTCGCCTCTGAGGCAGCCTTCGTGTTTGCCCAGGTTGCAGTGGATCTTTCCCGTCTGGCAGAGGAAGTCATCGCCTGGTCCACCCCGGAGTTCGGTTACGTCACGCTGGCCGATGAGTGGTCCACCGGCTCGTCGATCATGCCGCAGAAGAAGAACCCGGACGTCGCAGAGCTCATGCGCGGCAAGACCGGCCGCCTGATCGGCAACGCCACCGGTCTGCTGGCCACCCTGAAGGCTATGCCGCTGGCCTACAACCGTGATTTGCAGGAGGACAAGGAGCCCATCGCGGATTCCGTGGCTCAGCTGAACCTGCTGCTCCCGGCGATGGCTGGCCTGGTCGATACGCTGACTTTCCACCCGGAGCGCCTGCGTGAGCTCGCCCCGGCGGGTTTCACGCTGGCCACCGACCTGGCGGAGTGGATGGTGCGCCAGGGCGTGCCTTTCCGCGTCGCCCACGAGGCCTCCGGCTCTTGTGTCCGCATCGCGGAATCCCGCGGAGTGGATCTGGTGGACCTCACCGACGAGGAACTGGCGGGTGTGCACACGGCTCTGACTCCGGAGGTTCGCGAGGTGCTGACCATCGACGGTGCCGTGGCCTCCCGCGCTACCCGCGGTGGCACCGCTGGCGTGCGCGTGGCGGAGCAGAAGGAGCGCGTGCGCGAAGCCTCCTCTACCGACCGCAAGTGGGCTGAGAAGACCCGCCTGGTCTAAGCGCCCAGGGAACCTAGGTTCAATCGGGTCTAGATCCCGACCCCGTGTTCATTCGCCCCGCCGGGCAGGTTGTGCAGACGCACGCCCTGCCCGGCGGCGTGCTTTGCGAAGCGTTCGACGAAGTTTGCCGAGCGCTTGCCGGACGCGCAGTAGACCACGACATCCACCGTGTCCTCCGCAGCGCCGTGTGCGCTGCTCATGCTCTCAAGCAGCTGCTCCGCCAGTTCCGGCTGCTCGCTCCACACGCTGGTGGGCAGGTGGTAGCCGGGGTACTCGGAGAACGTCGGCAGGTCCTTGATGGCCTTTTCTCCCGGCTCGCGCACGTCAATCGCTATCGCTGCCCCGTCGGCTAGGGCACGCAGTAGGCAGGCGGCTGTATCTTCCCCAGCCGCTGCAGGCCTACTATCCTGAGCTGCGTCAGCCTCGCAGCTCGATGTTTCCTCCGCCACGATCTCGGTGACCGGCTTCCGCTGTGGATCGGCGGTGACGTTGAAGTGCTGGATGTTGGCGCTAAGGGCGTCATAAATATGCAACCGCCCAACTTGCTGTGCGCGAGAGTCAGGATCGCGCAGGAACTTAATGGTCTCCGTGGCCATGAGGCCCGCAACTACCGCGGTCGTTACGCCCAGCACTCCGGCGGTGGCGCAGTCCGGCACGCTGTCCGGATCCGGTTGGGAGGGGTAGAGGTCGCGCATGCCGACGCCCCGGGCGGACTCCTCGGCGCTTATGTCAGCGCCCGGGCCGGACCACCAAACCGCCACGTCGCCACGGTAGCGCAGCACAGAACCCCAGACCAAGGGAGTGCCGGTGGCCTCGGCAGCATCAGCGGCCAGGAACTTCGTGGCGAAAGTATCCGAGCCGTCGATCAGCACGTCCACGTCCTCCAGCAGCTCGGCGGCGTTGTCGGCGGTGAAGCGGCCGTGGATGCCGTGGAAGCGCAGACCGGGCTGTAGCTCCCGCAGGCGCTCGCCGGCGACGTCCACCTTGGGACGGCCGACGTCGCTGGCACCGAAGAGGATTTGGCGGTGGATGTTCGTGATGTCCACCGTGTCGTCGTCGATAACGGAAATCTCGCCGACCCCCGCTGCAGCCAGCGACTGCATCAAGGGGCAGCCGAGGCCGCCCGCGCCGATCACCAGCACATGTGCCTCGTGCAGGCGCTCCTGTTCTCGCAGGCCGTGTCCCGGAAGGATCGTCTGCCGCGCCACCCGCTTCAGTTCATCGGCGGGCAGCGAAGTGTATTCGCTGAACATCACAGCACCTCGTCTGCCCAGCCATCCCAGCTGGCCAAACCGTCGAAGCTAGAGGACGCCAACGCACCCTGGGCATGTGTGCGCTGGGGAATGCGCCCAGCCCCGCGTGCCAATCGGCCGGCTTCCACGGCCGCTTTCATGGCCTGCGCCATCGCCACCGGATCCTGGCAGCGGTTTACCGCGCTGGCTAGTAGCACACCGGAACAGCCCAGCTCCATCGCCAGCGCCGCGTCGGAGGCCGTGCCCACGCCCGCGTCCAGCAGCACCGGCACTTGGGCACGTGAGCAGATCAGCTCGATGTTGTGCGGGTTCAGGATCCCCAGCCCCGTTCCGATCGGCGAACCCAGCGGCATGACGGCATGCACGCCCACGTCCTCCAGCCGGCGGGCGACCACCGGGTCGTCGCTGGTGTAGGCAAGCACCACGAAGCCTTCGGCCACCAGCATCTCGCATGCATCCACCAGCTCCACCACGTCGGGCAGCAGCGTGTGGTCGTCGGCGATGACCTCTACCTTCACCCAGTTCGTCCCTAGTGCCTCGCGCGCCAGCTGGGCCGTCAGCATTGCATCGCGCGCCGTCTGGCATCCCGCGGTGTTCGGCAACACGTCAATGCCCAGGCGGTTCAGTAGCTCGAAGACGCTCTCACCGCCGCCGGTAGTTTGTGCGCTGTGGCGGCGCATCGCCACCGTGGTCAGCTGGGTGCCGCTGGCCACCAGCGCATCCTCCAGCAGTGCCTGGCTGCTGGCTCCGCCGGTTCCCATGATCAGGTGGGAATCGAATTCCTTATCCGCAATCTTCAGCATCGCCGGTTACTCCTAGCCGCCCTGGACGGCGATCAGGATGTCCACCGCGTCGCCGTCGTCCAGGGTGCGCCCCCAGTCGCTAGCCGGAACGACCGCGCGGTTCACTGCCACTGCGACCCCCTTCGCGCCCTCCGCAGCAGAGGCCTCGCGGCCCGTTTCCGCAGCCACGACTTCCGCCACACTCGGCGCGTTTTCCGCCGACCGCGGTTCGTCATTCACCGTGTAGTTCATGAAAACTCCTTAGCTTTACGGCTTTACCTTGCAAACTCTTCTGTGCAGCGCCCGCGCACGCCCCTCTAGGCGTGGCGCAGTGGCGCGCAACTGGCCAGATCGATCTCCGGTTCCAACGTGTGTACCGGCTGGCCCATTCCCAGTGCTGCCCCCACTGTAGCCCCCAACGCGGACAGCAGAATTCCGTGCCGGAAGTAGCCAGTGGAAATCACCAGCTTCTCGCCGATTTTCCCCAGGTACGGCAGGTCGTCTGGCGTGCCCGGCCGTTCGCCGGTGATCGCTTCAATGAATTCGCACTCCTGGATGCCCGGCACAATTCGGATGGCGTCGCGCAGCAGTGTGTACACCCCGTCCACCGCGGGGCCACGGCGGGCGTCTTCGCGGCTGGTCGCACCGACCGCGATTGTGCCGTCGGTCCGCGGGATGATGTACACCGGCCGGTCCTCCACGAATCCCCGGATCACGCGCCCCACGGGCGGCTCCATTCCCTCGGGCACCCGCAGCCGCAGCATATCGCCGCGCACCGGGCGCAGCTTCAGTGGCGACTTCTCGCCCTCGTACCAGCCCTTTACCTGCCCGGCGCCTAGCCCGTTGCACAGGTACACCATGTCGGCCGTGTGCGTCGCGGCGTCTGTGGCGACCGCACCGTCCTCGATGCTGTCTACCCGCTCGCCGAGGATCGCCACGCCCATGTTCCGCAGCGCATCCAGCAGCGCCGCGCAGTACATACGCGGGTTCACTTGGTGGTCGCCGGGGATCTCGACCACACCTGATAACTGCGGGCTGAGCCCCCACTCGGCCTTGCGGGCCTGGCGCAGCGGCAGTCGCTGCACCTCCATGCCGTGGCCGTGCTGGTGTTCGGTCAGCTCGGTGAGGTGCCGCGCGTCCGCCCGATCCGCCCCCACCACGAAGGTTGATTCTGTTCTGTGGCCGGTGCTTAGGGAGGTCTTTTCGCCCAGCCGTTGCAGCAGGTCGTCGTACAAGTTTTTGGACGCCACCATCAGCGGGTACAACGGCTCCTGCTTATACTGCACTTCTGCGACCGGGGCCAGCATGCCGCCAGCGACGAAGGAGGCCCCGCTTACTGGCGCGGGGTCGATCACCGCCACGCTAGAGGGGTCCGCCCCGAGGTCCACTAGCTTGAAAGCTGTGGATAGGCCGATGATGCCTGCGCCCACCACAATGTGGGCATAGTGCTGGGAGCCGCCAGGACTGGAATTAGTCACTTCTATTCACTTCCTCTTGTGCGGGTTGCAAGCGGTGGGCGTCACGAAGAAAAACCAGTGAGCACCTGCCGGGCCGTAGCGCGCGGGTCGGGCGAGTTCATGAACCCGCGAACGATCGCGACTCCGGCAACACCCGTGGCGGCCAGGTCGGCAGCGTCCTCCGCGCGCACGTCGCCGATGGCTACCACCGGAACGCGGGAGGCCTCTACTAGTGCGGGATAGCCCTCCAGCCCCAGCGGCTCGCGGCCGGAATCCTTGGTAGGGGTTGGGCGGAAAGGCCCTGCGCCGATGTAGTCGATCACGTTGGCATACTCATTGGCCTGCTGAACCAGGGGCAGGGTGCCGGTGGTCAGCCCGATGATGGCATCCTTGCCCAGCAACTGGCGAGCCAAGCGTGGGTCCAGGTCGTCCTGGCCGATGTGTACGCCGTGGATGTTGTGCTCCGGCATGAGGGCAGCCGCAACATCCACGCGGTCGTCAATCAACACCCGTGTAGCCGGGTTGGCCTTCTGCACCGCGGCGGCGACCTCGATGGCCAGAGCCGTCAGGTCACGCACACTAATGGGTTTGCTGCGCACCTGCACCACGCCCGCACCTCCGGCGGCCGCCGCGGCGGCGACGTCGACGACTCTCTCGTGCGGCGTGCCGGTAACCAGGTAGCAGCGCAGATCGACGTTAGCGCTCACCGTGCGCTGCCGCCTCCTTCTGCAGATCCTCGGCAACTTCCTTAGCCTCGTCGCGGTTTAGGTACAGCTGGGAGCCCGCACGGCGGAACTCCTCCGCCATCTCCTCCTCGCCCGCAGCGCTGGCTTTGGCATCCGTAGCGTCCACGCCGTCTACGCTCTGGCGGCCGAAGCCCGGCAGGCCCAGATCCTTGACGAGCGACTGCTTCTGATCGGTGGCCAGTGCCTCGTCGATCTCGTCGCCGAAAGCATCGCGGATGTCTTGGCTAATGCGCATGGAGCAGAACTTCGGGCCACACATGGAGCAGAAGTGCGCGGTCTTCGCCGGCTCCGCAGGCAGGGTCTCGTCGTGGTACGCCTGCGCGGTGTCCGGGTCCAGGGAAAGGGCGAACTGGTCGTGCCAGCGGAACTCGAAGCGGGCCTTACTCATGGCGTCATCCCACTCGTGGGCGCCCGGGTGGCCCTTAGCAACGTCGGCGGCGTGGGCGGACACCTTGTAGGTGATCACACCGGTCTTCACGTCATCCTTGTTCGGCAGACCCAAGTGCTCCTTCGGGGTGACGTAGCACAGCATCGCGGTGCCACCCATGGCGATGTTTGCCGCACCGATGGCGGAGGTGATGTGGTCGTACCCCGGAGCGATATCCGTAACCAGCGGCCCCAGGGTGTAGAACGGTGCGCCGCCGCACCATTCTTGCTCCTTTTCGTTGTTGACCTGCACCATGTTCAGTGGCACGTGGCCCGGGCCTTCGACCATGACCTGGACGTCGTACTCCCAGGCGCGGTGGGTCAGCTCGCCGATGGTCTTCAGCTCTGCGAACTGGGCTGCGTCGTTGGCGTCCGCGATGGAGCCGGGGCGCAGGCCGTCGCCTAGAGAGAAGGCGACGTCGTACTTAGCGAAGATCTCGCACAGTTCGTCGAAGTTTTCGTAGAGGAAGGATTCCTTGTGGTGTGCCAGGCACCAGCCCGCCATGATGGAACCACCGCGAGACACGATGCCGGTAACGCGCTTGGTGGTCAGCGGCACGAACGGAAGGCGCACGCCAGCGTGGATGGTCATGTAGTCCACGCCCTGCTCGCACTGCTCGATGACGGTATCGCGGAAGATCTCCCAGGTCAGATCCTCGGCCACGCCGTCGACCTTCTCCAGGGCTTGGTAGATCGGCACGGTGCCGATGGGTACAGGGGAGTTGCGCAGGATCCATTCGCGGGTGGTGTGAATGTCGTTACCGGTGGACAGATCCATCACGGTGTCCGCACCCCAGCGGGTGGCCCAACGCAGCTTGTCGACCTCTTCGCGGATGGAGGAAGTGACGGCGGAGTTACCGATGTTGGCGTTGATCTTCGTGGTGAAGGCGTTGCCGATGATCATCGGCTCGGATTCCGGGTGGTTAACGTTGTTCGGGATGATGGCCTTGCCGGAGGCAACCTGCTCGCGGACCTTCTCTACGTCGCAGTGCTCGCGCAGCGCCACGTACTCCATCTCCGGGGTGATGATGCCCTGGCGGGCGTAGTGCATCTGGGTAACGCGCTTGCCGTCCTTGGCGCGCAGGGTGGGGCGGGTGGAACCCTTCCATTCCTCGCTGGCCTCGCCGCGCTTGACTGCACGGTTGCCGTCATCCAGCAGGTTGCGGCGGCGCCCCTCGTAGGGCTCCACGTCGCCACGAGCTTCGATCCATTCGCTGCGCAGCCCTTCCAGTCCCTTGGTCGGCTCGGCCCACGGTCCGCGGGTCCGGTAGATCCTCACTGGCGCGTTGGGGCCGGTCGGTGAGTCGTCCAGCTGAATCTCCGTCTCCGGAACCTGCAGCTTGAAGGTCTTGCCGAAGGATTCCACGGTCTTCTCGATGGGGGAGAAGCTGTGCTTCGGGTGGATCTCCGCGCCGTACTCGTCGGTGGGGGTGGCAGCGGTGTTCTGGGTAGACGTGTCCGTCATTAAAGACTCTCCTGACTCTTCCTTCGCTGGTTCTAACCAGACAGGTTCTAGCGGTACCCGCGCGGGATGTAGCGCGGTCTCAGCTCGATACCTCGAGCGCCCGTGTTCGGTTGTGCTTTCCACTGTAACGCACCTCTCACAAGCGTGTAGTTTCGCCCTGTCAGCTTGATCGGTTTGACCTGAAAAGTAGCTGCGTGTGAAATAAGATCAGGCCTATGACGAGCCCATACCCCAGCAGCTTGAACGCCAATAACGGCAAAAAGAGCAGTTCAAAGTTTTTCCTTGTAGTTGTGTTGCTGCTGATAGCAGCGGTTGCTTATGTGGTTGGCTCGGGGAACTTCCCCGGCAGTCTTACCGGATCTGGCGGGAAGTCTTATGACACCAGCAAGCCTTTGAAAATTGTCGCTGCTACAGAGCTGTCGGATATGGAACCGTTTATCCAACAGGCTTCCTCGGACTTGGGGTTCGAGATTGAAATGGAGTACGACAGTGGCACTCTCGTCAACACTCGTAACCTGGTGGATGGTGATTATGGGGATAAGTATGACGCCACCTGGTTTGCAACCAACGCTTTTGCCAGAGCGGAGGGCTCATCCCAGCAGTCCGAAGATCACAGCATTGCCCGTTCGCCGGTAGCTCTGGGGCTCAAACAGGATGCGGTCAATCGCCTGGGATGGCGCAATAAGGACGTCAAGTGGTCGGATATCGCTGAGGCCGTAAAGCGCGGTGATCTGACGTTCGGCATGACAGATCCGCAGGAATCCAACTCCGGTTTCCTTACTCTTCTTTCGGTCGCGGCGGCACTGAGCAACTCTCCGCAGGGGCAGAAGTTCGATCTTTCGACGGCGTTTCTCGACAAGCCACGTATGAAGGACTTCTTCTCCGGCCAGACGATCACTTCCGGATCTTCCGGTTGGTTGCGCGATACCTTCGTAAAGAACCCTGGCAAGGCGGACGGCATCTTCAACTATCAATCCGTTCTGCAATCGATGAAGGAAAACGACGGGGTAGATATCGAAGTAATCGTCCCCGGGGATGCCGCGGGCGCTGCCGATTACCCCCTTTCGGCGCTCACGAAGCCCGGCGAAACGGGGCCTGAGGCGGACACCGTAGCGAAGGTCGAAGCCCTAGCCGATTGGTTTAAAGAGCACAGCGAAGAGGTAGGGGAGCGAACCCACCTGATCGTTTCGGGCAAGGACGCGGAAAACAAGGACACCCAGAACTACTACGAGTATCCGACGTCGAAGGATCACATTCGTTCTCTTGTCAGCCTGTATCGGGATGACCTTCGCCGCCCCGCTGACAGCAACTTCCTGCTCGACACGTCCGGCTCGATGCGGGGCAACCGACTGGCAGATCTGAAGGGCATCCTGAACAGGCTTATCGACGGCACCGCAGGCGAAGCCGGTAATCCGAAGGGATTCGGCCGCCGCGAAACGATCACCCTTATGCCTTTCAGTAGCAAGGTTGCCGATGGATACACCCAGGAGCACTACGACCCGGACAGTGCGGAGCAGAGTCGAGGCCTGCGGGATTACGTCAATGGTCTGCAGCCCCGTGGTGAAACCGCGATTTATGACGCCGTGTTGCGCGCCTACGACCGTGTGGGCGAAGGCGGCGGTTCCCTGAATTCGATTGTGCTGATGACCGACGGTGAGTCGAACTCCGGCACGAATCGCCAGGAGTTCATCACCAAGATGAAGCGCAAGATGGCCGAGACTGACCGCAAGATCCCGGTGTTCGTCATCCTCTACGGGGAGGCCAGCGAGGAGGAGATGAACTTCCTGGCGGACTTCACCGGTGGCAAGGTTTTCAACGCTCGTAGCGGTGATCTGTCTAAGGCGTTCGAAGAGATCCGCAGTTACCAGTAGGCCGCAATCAGTAGGCCGCAATCAGTAGGACAGGGTAGGAAAGAAACCATGAACTCCAAGTACTTTCCGAAAATCGTTGCTGGACTTGTCGTTTTCGTCGCGATCGTGGGCTTGCATGCTGCGGTGGATCTAGGATCTCTGTGGATCGTCGTGGCGGGAGCCCTCGCCGGTGCTGCGGGGATGCTCATGCCGGAAGGACAGGAACAAAAGTCGCTAGAGGGGAAGCCAGTCCAGGATGGGAAGCACTCTCTGGAAAAGAAACGGCACGAACCTTTTAGTAAACCAGCTCCCGCGTTCTATGAGGTTCCTACCGAGTCCCTACAGGGCATCCGCACCCACTCTAAGCATCTCAAAGAATCCGTGCGCGTCTCCGGCCAGCAGCGCCAAGAGTTCTACGCGGATCTCGATCATTTCTACAGCACGTGCAAGGACGTTGTGCACGAGTGGGATCACTTGGCTGCGGATCCGCCGCAAGAGAACAAGGTTCGCCGCATTTTGGACGTCTATTTCCCAGAGACCTGCCGAATTCTTGATGACATGCCGACTGCAACGCATAACCAGGCCGTTGAGGATTTCCGTGCTTCGCTGGCAGTTTTGCAATCGGAAATGGACAAAGTCCACCAAGCGATCATGCAAGATAACCTCCAAGAGCTGAAGGACAATCGCACATTCCTAGAACTAGAATTCGGCGTGCTACGGAAGCCCGAGGAATGAGTATAAATCAATTAGGTTTCAAGATAATGCATCGGTTTGCGCACAAATAGAGTTGAAGAAATGACTAATGCTTTCTCCAAAAAGACCGCCAGTATTCTCCTCGTATTTATCCTTGTTGTGTTTTTTGTGGCTGTGGGGACTGTAGCCAAGAAACGTGATGGAGGAGAAGATGAGCGCCCGCTGCGGATAGTGATGGCGAATGACATTCCATTCAGTCCGTTCCTGTGGGTAGAAGCGAAGCGTGACTACGGAATGCAAGTCGAGATTGACCTCGGGGGAGACACAGTTGAGCTTTCCCGGAAGATTGCTAATGGGGAGCTAGGGGATGAGTACGATGCAGTCTGGTTGGCGACTAACTCCTATGTGAACCTGCAAAACAATGAGGCGCTCGGAGAGAGCTACGGGTTGGCTTCGGATACGTTGGGGCTCGCATTAAGGAGCAAAGACCTGGATCGTTTGGGATGGCAGAAGAAGCAAGTTACGTGGAACGATGTCCGGGAAGCGGTCACAAGGGGAGACCTAACTTTTGGTATGGCAGATCCGGGCAAATCCAACCTGGGGATGCAGTCTCTGATCGGCATACTATACAAGATCGGGGGCTTGCAATCAGATGACTTAGCAGAAGAGGTTGCAGGTAAAGTTCATCCTCAATTGAAGAAGTTTTTCGGCGCTCAGGTGCTTTTAAGCGATACTTCTGATGAATTGTATGACAGATTCTCTGCTACAGATGATGTTGCTCAAGCAGTTTTCGCGTTTTCTTCTGATGAGAAACTTTTAAGGGATAACGGAGAAATTACCTTTGTTATCCCCGCTGACAGGATCGGGTTTAACGACTTTCCGATTTCGGTGATCAAGAATCCAGATGACGAAGAAGCTGAGGCTTCTGCTCATGCTAAGACGAAAGCCTTCGCTGATTGGGTCACTCAACATGGCAACGAACTCCGGCATAAAATACGAGTTGAATTGGGCGACTCACCTGGGCAACGCCGTGCTGATACAACCGCTCATAAGCTCCCCGGTTCCAAGCAGGAGTTCGAAAACACATTGCGCTTTTATCGGGAGGAGCTGCTTCGCCCCAGAGACATCAACCTGCTAGTCGACGTTTCCGCTTCCATGCAAGGGGAAAAATTCAGGGAAGCAAAGAAAGACATACTCGATTTGCTTGGTGAACAAGCGGGGGTCAATGGCAGAGCGGTAAATATCACAACATCCAGTACATCCTCGAGCAAAGCGTTCACCCAAAAGGACTATTCCCCAGATGATCCAAAGCATGCACGCACTCTAAAGGATTACGTAGACCGTATGGCGGCCCGCCAAGAGGCCAATATCTATTACCAGCTGTACAGGGAATACCTGCGAATTCCGCAAAGAGGAAACTTGATTCAAGGACAGTCAATAGTCTTGCTGACCAGTGGAACACCTGCCAAAGGTGTGGACTATGCGGAATGGTCGCACGAACTGAGGTACAGGGAGCGCAAGGAGGGGGTAATTTTCCCCGTATACATCGTCCATTACGGCAATGAAAACGCAGAGGACATGCAGCGTCTTGCTGAAGAGACCGGCGGTGAAGTCTTTAAGGCCAAAGAGGGCGGCCTGGCCACTGCCCTGGACAGGGCCAGTAAGTATTGGGCTACGTAGGGGGCGTCACTAAGGAAGGAGCCCAAGCCACCAGCTAGACTGGGCAACATGATTGACCAGAAGCTCCTAGAGATCCTCGCGTGCCCCATCGACAAGCAGCCGCTGGAGGATCACGGTGACTATTTGGTGAACCCCCGCCTGAATAAGGCCTATCCGGTGCAGGATGGTATCCCGGTGCTGCTGGTCGAAGAAGCTCAAGACTGGCCGGTCAAGTAACCCCGTCAAGTAGCAACGCATAAAAGAGGAACGAGAACGAATACGCATGAGTGACAACAAGAACATCATTGACGAGTTGCAGTGGCGCGGCCTGATTAATCAGTCCACGGACCTGGAGGCGCTGAAGGAGGCCACGCAGGATCCCATCACGCTGTACTGCGGTTTCGACCCGACGGGTAGCTCCCTGCACGCGGGCCACCTGGTGCCGCTGATTATGTTGAAGCGCTTCCAGCAGTTCGGCCACCGCCCGATCACCCTGGCTGGTGGCGCGACCGGCATGATCGGCGACCCGCGCGATGTGGGCGAACGCTCCATGCTTTCCGAAGAGCAGATCGGTGAGAACATGGTGGCCATCAAGAAGCAGCTGGAGGCATTCGTCGATTTCACCGGCGAAAGCGACGTGGACAGCCCGGCCGTGATGGTGAACAACGCTGACTGGATCAGCCAGATGAACGTCATTGAGTACCTGCGCGATGTCGGCAAGAACTTCTCGCTGAACACCATGCTGGACCGCGATACCGTGAAGCGCCGCTTGGAATCGGATGGCATTTCCTACACTGAGTTTTCCTACATGCTGCTGCAGGCTAACGACTACGTGCACCTGCACAACGAGTACGACTGCGTGCTGCAGATCGGCGGTGGCGACCAGTGGGGCAACATCGTTTCTGGTGTGGATCTGAACCGCCGCGTGAACGGCGCCAAGGTGCATGGCCTGACCGTGCCACTGGTCACCGACGCGGAGGGCAACAAGTTCGGCAAGTCCACCGGCGGTGGCAAGCTGTGGCTGGATCCGCAGCTGACCAGTCCGTACTCCTGGTACCAGTACTTCATCAACGCAGGCGATACCGTAGTGATCGATTACCTGCGCTGGTTTACCTTCCTTTCCCAGGAGGAGATCGCGGAGCTGGAGCGCAAGGTCGCCGAGGAGCCCTTCAAGCGCGAGGCGCAGCGTGTTCTGGCCCGCGAGATGACCACTCTGGTGCACGGCGCTGCTGCTACTGAGGCTGTGGAGCTGGCCGCCCAGGCGTTGTTCGGCAAGGCGGAGCTGCAGGATCTGGACGAGGCCACCCTGTCTTCCGCCCTGCAGGAAACCGAGGTTGCTGAGGTCGGTCCCGATGCCACCATCCTGGACCTCCTCGTCGAGTCCGGTCTGGAGAAGTCCAAGGGTGCCGCTCGCCGTACCGTCGGGGAGGGTGGCGCTTACGTGAACAACCAGCGCATCGAGGACATCGAATGGTCGCCGTCCGCCGACGATCTGCTGCATGGTTCGTGGCTGGTGCTGCGGAAGGGCAAGAAGCGTTTCGCCGGTGCGCGTGTAGGTGTTTCTTCTTAGTGACGCCACCCCGCGCGGCCTGTATGCGTTAAACAGATCCCTTGGTAGTTGCATTTCCCGCTTCTACCAGGGGATTTGTGTGTTTCTTCGGGGTGGGTGTACATTAAATCAAGTCGCCGAGAGCGAGTGGGGAACACAAACCTTACTGGTGCGGTCG
>NZ_JAKMUV010000013.1:0-51469 GCF_027570165.1 Corynebacterium macclintockiae | reverse complement strand
ACCCAAAGCAGTCTTGAGCTGGCATCGTGAACATTACACAGCAAGCAGTTGAACAAACTGCACTACCGGAGGTAGCAAACCCGAAAGGGAATGTTACCTCCGGTTTCTTTCGTTTTCTGGTGTATAAGAGTCGAAGATTGCAGGTGCGTCGATTCAAACAGATTGTTCTAAGCTTGCACGCATGCCTTCTTCTGATATTCATGTCAGCGCTGTTGTAGTGAGAAATTCGCGGGGAGAAGTCCTTTGCGTGCGTAAGAAGGGCACTGCGCTATTTCAATTTCCGGGTGGCAAGCTCGAGTTTGCGGAGTCCTCGCTTGATGCGGTGATACGGGAAGTTAATGAAGAGCTGGGGATTTCGCTTGATGCTGCTCTCTTGGTTCCGATGGGAACATACCGTGCAGTTGCGGCTAACGAAGCCGGTAGCGATGTTGTTGCGGATCTTTTTTACTTTTCAGATTCGGTGGAGCCCGTGGCAGCTGCAGAAATTGCTGAGTGCGAATGGGTAAACCCGTCCGTGCCGAACGTTAAGTTGGCACCGCTTTTGAAAGATGAAGTGTTTCCGGAGTTGATTGCCAATCCTGTGCGTTCTGTAGCCGTATTTACAGGGGCGAGCAGTGGTCGCAACCATACCAATGCCTTTCTTGCTGATGCCCTAGGGGCGGGTCTAGCTGAGCAGGGCGTACGGATGATTTATGGTGGCGGCAAAGTCGGCCTTATGGGTGCTGCGGCGGATGCCTGTCTGGCCAACGGTGGCTGTGTAATCGGTGTGATTCCTCAGAATCTTGTCGATGGCGAAATTGCACATCCGGGTCTTTCGCACCTTGAGATTGTTGACACGATGTATCAGCGTAAGCAACGGATGAGTGACCTGGTCGATGCCTACGTGTGTTTGCCTGGCGGCGCTGGAACGTTAGACGAACTTTTTAATGCGTGGACAGCTCAACAGCTCGGGCTTCATCGCAAGCCCATTGCCCTTTTTGGTTCAAGTTTCTGGGCGCCTACGGTATCGATGCTCAAGCATATGGCAGACGAGGGATTTATTCGTCAAGATGATGTCGACACGCTTATTGTTGCCGACACCGTTGATGAACTTCTCGTCGCACTCAATTCTTGGGCTGCGCCGTGCCCCAAGTGGAATTAGTTTCTAAGTTGTATTGCAATAAGTACCGAGTAAAGCGATCTTTATTTGCATCTGCTGGGCTGAACGCTATACCGCAAACGGGTCGTGGTCCGGGTCGCTATTGAATTGAATCTCCAGGTCATGGGCGATCTTCTCCGCAAGCGAAGCGCCGAAGAAGTGGGAGACGAAGGCGACGGCCATATCTATCCCCGCTGCCACACCGGATGACGTCCAGCGATCACGGTCGTGCACCCACCGGGCAGAACTTTTCCAGTCG
The DNA here is from genome assembly GCF_027570165.1 of Corynebacterium macclintockiae. Classification (NCBI taxonomy): domain Bacteria; kingdom Bacillati; phylum Actinomycetota; class Actinomycetes; order Mycobacteriales; family Corynebacteriaceae; genus Corynebacterium; species Corynebacterium macclintockiae. The sequence continues at coordinate 50,072 of NZ_JAKMUV010000013.1, read as the reverse complement.
ATGTTGTTGCCGAAAGAGGCGGCCCAATCAAACGCAAGTTTATTGCTGGTGGCGGCGTATCCCTCTAGCAAGCCAGCTGCGGCCAGAACCGCCGAACCTGTGCATATGGAACAGACAAGTGAGGCGCAACTCGCCATTTTGTAGATGCGGGCCAGGAAATCCGCATCTTTGACGAGAGCTCGCGTTCCCTGACCGCCCGGGATGATAACGGTGTCGCACACGAGGGAATCAAAGGTTGTGTCGGGGAGAATCTTCACACCTTGGGAGCTGGCTACCGGCGCCCCATCCGCGGATACAAACCTCACTTGAAGGTCAGGAACCTTAGCGAAGATTTCCGCGGGTCCAAAGACATCCAGCAGCTCAAACCCGTCGAACAGAATAAACGCTACGCGCTGTGGTCGTCCGTTATTCATGAGCCTGCCCCCGAACCTGCTGCATTTCTTCGTGCAATAAGAACTGATCGATCGCGATGGCAGTGGCCACGCCGGTGCCCATCGCCTGAGAAACCTGGTCGGGGGAGCTGGTGACGTTTCCTGCCGTCCACAGACCTGCGACGGACGTTTGGCCACGAGGTTGCCGTACTACCCAGCCGTTCTCGGATTCGCATCTGGCGGCTAGCAGCAGTTGATCATTGGGGTGAAAATCCGGTCCGGTAAAGCATGCCTCGAAGGCGCGGGTAGTGGAGGCGGAGCCGTCGGAAGAGGAGGGGTCGGAAGTGCTCACCAGAACTCCCGTGTCCGATGCTGGGTCGGGCTGTACGCCGGAGACGGGGGCGTCCATAAGAACAACACCACGCTTTTCAAACAGTGCGCGGTCGGCCTCGTCTAGGGAAAGCCCGTTGGTGAAGAACGTGACGCGGTCGGTCCATTTACGCATCAGGTGCACCATGTGCATCGTGAAGCCAGGGTTCTTTCCGCCAATGACGGCGAGGTCGCGTCCGCGCACCTCATAGCCGTGGCAGTAGGGGCAGTGGAAAACGCGGGATCCCCAGAGCTCAGTCAGGCCTGGTACGTCCGGCAGCTCGTCGGTGATGCCGGTTGCGACGAGAACCTGCCTGGCCAGAAGCTCCTGGCCGTCGGTGGTGGTGGCCTTCCAGGCGCTGTTCGCGCTCCCTACTTTGTCGAGCGCGGTGACTTCGCCGGGGATGACCTCGCCGCCGAAGGAAGCGAACTCGCTGCGACCTTGATCTAGCAGCTCCATGGGGTTAACCCCATCGCGACCCATGATCCCGTGCGCGTGGGCGCTGAAGCGGTTTCGGGGCTTGCCGCTGTCGACGATTGCTACGCGCCGTTGCGCGCGGGCTAGGGTGACGCCCGCCGCTGTGCCCGCGAACCCGCCGCCCACGATGAGTGCGTCGAGTGGTTTGGCCGTGTTGTTTTCCATGGTTCGAATCCTCTCTGGGGATTGCTGTACTTGGTCACCCAACCTACATGCTTGTTGTAGTGAGGGAAGGGGTTGTGGAAGTGATTCGCGACTGGAGAAAGATTGCGCGCCCGACCAGCGTCTAGCTGGTTCCGGGGAAACTTTATTGAAAACGTATTGACAACGCAGCAGGTGAGGGGCAGTATAGAAAGCGTCAAAGCAACCGACTGGCCCGCCCGACCAAGGGGAAGTGGCTCCATGGTTGCCCGGGATTAACAAGGAGTTCATCATGAGCTGCACCACTCACGCCGACCACGATCACAAGCACGGTTCGAACTGCGGCCACGTTGCCGTCCCGCACGGCGACCACGTCGATTATGTTCACGACGGTCACCTGCACCGCGAGCACCAGGGCCACTGGGACGAGTGCGAGACCGTCGAGCACCACGTCCACGAGGGTCACGAACACGAGCATGGCCCGAACTGCGGCCACGTTGCCGTCCCGCACGGCGACCACGTCGACTACATTCACGACGGTCACCGTCACGCGAAGCACGGCGACCATTGGGACGATCACTAAAGCTGCGGAGAAGAGTGACTTCCCAATAGTCACTCCGGTAACATAGGCCACCTGAAACGCCAGTGAAAGGAGCGTTGGGTGACGTACCCGCAAGGAAACGACGACCAGACTCGCATGTTCAACACTCAGGGCGGTGCTGGCAACGGTGGCTACGGTGGCTATGGCAACCAGGGCTACAACTCCGGCTACAACCAGCCACAGCAAGATTCCCGCGAAGGGCTGCTGGCCGGCCGATATGACGGCAAGAAGGTCGCGGTGAACCTCATCGTCCTCGCCGTCTTGGCTGCGGCCGTCACCTTCGCTGCGGTGTTCATCGCGGATCTCCTTGTGAGCTTCATCCCCGGTGAATCGTCCGCGGGCGTAGGACCCGCGGTGCTCACTGGCGTGGTAGCGGGCGTCATCGGTGTGCTTGCCGGACTGCTATACATCCCGGTCTCCGGTACGGGTAACGAGCACCTCTTCGGAATGGCGGTGATTGCCCTGGCGGCCGTCGCCGCGATCGCATGGGTCTTTGCAGGTGGGCTGCTGGACGGCGATTGGGGAACGCTCGTCACGCTCACGGGCATTGTCTGCACTGCCGCGATTGCGTATGTGGTGCCGTCCCGTATCGAATCGGCAGCCGTCTACGGCCCCCGCCGCTAAAATCTTTTTTCTCCAAACCTTCCAGCAGGGTAGTTACGACCCGGAAGTCTCAGATTAGTCCTTTTTGACGGAACTCCAGCGAAGGTTGGGGAATCGGGCGAAGCCTTGATCGTCGCTGATCAATGTTGCTTCCTCTGCGATCACCGTGGAAGCGATCCATGCGTCGGGGATATCGTTGCCACGGAGTTTATGCAGTTGAACCATCTCGTCAAAGATGTCCCACGATGCGTTTACCGGATGTAGAAGTACGGCGTTGGGGGAGGCGAGGATTGATTTGATTGCCTCCAAGGCCTGACCTGAGGTGAGGGGGGTTGAAAAGATCTTCGGGTTCGTCATGATTCGAATGAATCCGGTGGCAACGACGTCGAGGATTCCGACCGATTCACGCTGAGCAAGCGCGTTCTCGAGCCATTGTTTCGCCTCAGCGTGTCTAGGTGCAGTGAAGCTGAACGCGTTAATTAGTACGTTGACGTCAGGGACGATCATCGAGAACCTCCCATAGGGCATCTTTGTCGTCAATGTCTACGAGCATTGGGCCGCAATCAAATACTGGAAGTGTGACGGCAGTTGATTGGTGGGGGGTGCTGTCTACGTGCTCCAAAGCGGTTCGTATTACCTCTTCCACATAGGAGCTTAAAGTCAGGTCATTCAGCTTCGCTTGCCGCTTGGCGGCTTCGAGGAGTTTGGGGGGGAGGTTAATTGTGGTGCGCATAAACACAATAGTATCCGGCATCAAAGCATCAAACAAGAGGTGCATTGATGTAAATACCTGTTCAGGGCATGTGAATGTCAGATCTTGTGCTATTTGTTAGATGGCGGGCGGGGATAAGAAACCCCTGAAATTTCTTTATCAATGTGGAAATTCTCGTCGTTTTAGGCACTTTTCGGTTGACGCACCCCGGGGGTGGGTGCGTAAGTTTGCGGACTTACGAGCAATCGGCCGGCCACCCGGCTGGCCACGCGAAAGGAGTTTTCGTTTACATGAAGAAGTCCGTAAAGACCGCTTTTGCCCGTATTGGCATGGCTGCAGGCCTGGTTGCTGCCCCGGCGGCAGCCGCCACAGTCGCAGCCCCGGCCGCACAGGCTGCACCTGTTAGCGCCTGGGATCAGGTCGCACAGTGCGAGTCCGGCGGCAACTGGAAGATCAACACGGGCAACGGCTACTACGGCGGGCTGCAGTTCAGTGCTCAGACCTGGTCTGGCTTCGGTGGCACGAAGTACGCTCCGACGGCCAACCAGGCTACGAAGGCGCAGCAGATCGAAATCGCCGAGAAGGTCCTGGCCACCCAGGGCGCCGGTGCTTGGCCGAACTGCGGCAAGGTGCTGGGCTAGCTAGCTGGGATAACCAGCTGGGATAGCTTAAGCGTCCAGGTACTTTTCTGGAATATCCAGAGCCACCAGGTCCTCCCGGGACTTGGTGGATTTTTCTAGCGCGACTTTCACCACGTGGCGCATTTGGTCCTCGGGGTTGGGGATGCGGCGCTGCTCGGACATCAAAACAGTCAGGATCTCCGGCTGGTCCTTGAAGCAGTGCCACACCACCGCGTTGGCCAGCGATTCCAGCACCAGACCCCGCGGCTGCAGAGCCTGCTTCGGACGGTCGGCGCGCTTGCCGCCACCCCGCGGGCGCACGTGTAGATCCTGCTGGCCGATACCAACGACCGAACCATCCTTGTTGTAAATGATGGAGGTGTACGGCACGTTGCAGTAGCCGTCCTCGTCGACGGTGGTGGTGATCCAGTCGATCAGCTTGGGCGTGAGTTCCACGTCCATGTAGGCGCCACTGCGTCCGGGCGTGAGGAATTGGAAGGTGCCGGTGCGCGTCCAGGCCTCGTATTCAGTGCCGAGTCGGCGGGCAATGAGGGTGCCGAACAGCACATCCGTCATGGAAAACAGGGTGCCGCCGAAAGCTGCGCCGTGCATGTTTGCGTTCCACCAGCGCAGGTTCAGCACGATGCGTGCAAAGGCCCAGTCGTCCGAGACCTCGGTCATCTTAATGCCGGAAAACAGCAGTGGCGGCCAGAGGTTCATCATGCGTCGCATGCGGCTCGGCTTCTTAATCATTTTGTTCACGAAGCCGGGTACTGCCTTCATCTGTGCTTGGTAAATCTTCTTTAGAGGTTTCATGATGCGTTTATGGTATCGCGGACCGCCTACGGCAGGCAGGTATAAAAGTATTCTTTTCTTGTTGATGCCCCTACGCCCGCGCTGTACCGCACGGGTGTTCGAAACCTACCGTGGATTATCGCGGGAGGTTGCGGGGGTTGTCCGGCGGGGTTGCTAGCGTGATGGGCTATGAGCAAGAGGGTAAGTGGCCGTGTAGTCGGCGGCGCGCGTGTAGTCGGCGTGCGCGGTGTGGCAGCGCTGGTGCTGGGCGCAAGCCTGCTGCTCGGCGGGTGCGCCGAGGGTGCGGAGATTCTAGAGGGCGGAAGTTCGGCGTCCCAAAACTCGGAAGCGACAGTAGAACCGTCTACAGAAACAATTCCCGACCAGCCGGAACCACCGGCGGCGCCAGAACAGACAGAGCAGTCAGACCAACCGACTCAGCCCGCAGAGCAAGAAACGCCCGCAGTGCCGGAACGTTCACTGCACCAGCAGAACATGCTGGATCTGCTGGAGACGCTGGCGGTGAAGGGGCGCGCGCCGAAGACGGGATATAGCCGCAGTCAGTTCGGCCAGCGGTGGAAGGACATCGACCGCAACGGTTGCGACCAGCGCAATGATGTTCTGGCGCGCGACCTCACCAATGTCGAGGCGCCGAAGGGTTGCAAGGTGCTCAGTGGGGACCTGGATGACCCCTATACCGGCCGGCTGATCCATTTCGTTCGTGGGCAGAAGACCAGCCAGGCGGTGCAGATCGACCACGTGGTGGCGCTTGCTGATGCGTGGCAGAAGGGCGCGCAGCAGCTTACGCCGGAGCGGCGCGAGCAGTTCGCCAACGATCCGCTGAACCTCCTGGCTGTTGATGGACCTTCGAATATGCAGAAGGGCGCGGGCGATGCTGCGACGTGGCTGCCTGCGAATAAGTCCTTCCGCTGCACTTACGTCTCTATTCAGGTGCGGGTGAAGGCGGAGTATCAGTTGTGGGTGACACAGGCGGAGAAGGAAGCGATCCGGCGCGAGCTCGGCCGCTGTTAGAAGCGCAGATAGAGGGCCACTTCCACCGGTTGCACTTCCAAACTAGACTGCTTGGTCTATAATCGTTGAAACGATGCGCACCGGGCGGTGAATCCCCGGCGCACAAAAAGCACAAAGACGCGCTACCAAGCACTAGGTCGAAAGGGAGTTTCCATGGCCCACAACACAGACGCCATCCACGCAGGCTACGAGCCCGACGAGTTCATGGGCTCCATCAACGTACCGATCTACGCCTCCACCACGTTCGCACAGAACGCACCGAACGATCTGCGCGGCGGTTACGAGTACGGTCGGGTGGCGAACCCGACTGTCGATTCGCTGGCCCGCACGATTGCGGCGCTCGAGGGCGGCAAGCACGGCCGTATCTACTCTTCCGGTATGGCAGCGACCGACCACCTGCTGCGCGTGCTGTTGCGCCCCGGTGATCACCTGATCATGGGGCACGATGCTTACGGCGGCACGTATCGCCTGATCGCGACCGCTTTCAAGGATTGGAATGTGGACTTCACCGTCGTTGACACCACCGACGCAGAGGCCGTCCGTGCGGCGCTGACCCCGAAGACAAAGCTGGTGTGGCTCGAAACTCCGACGAACCCGCTGCTCGCTGTGTCCGACGTCGCCGCCATCGCCGAGGTGCTTGCCGATGAGTGTGGTAGTGACGCCCCTACGCGCCCGAAGTTGATCGTGGATAACACTTTCTGCAGCCCCTACCTGCAACGACCTCTGGATCAGGGCGCGGACGTGGTGCTGCACTCCACGACGAAGTACATCGGTGGACACTCCGATGTGGTCGGTGGTGCGATCGTCAGCAACGATGCGCAGCTGGATGAGGATCTGGACTTCCTGCTGGGCGGGGCAGGTCCGATTGCTTCGCCTTTTGATGCCTACCTCAACGCCCGTGGCTTGAAGACCCTGGGTGTGCGGATGGATCGCCACTGCTCGAACGCCCAAGCTATTGCGGAGTACCTGGACGGCCGCGACGAGGTCGCCACTGTCCTGTACCCCGGCCTGCCACAGCACCCGGGGCACGAGGTGGCTAAGCGCCAGTCCACCGGTAAGGGATTCGGCGGCATGATCTCCGTGCGTTTCCACTCCGAGGAGGCCGCGCTGAAGTTTTGCCAGTCCACCAAGCTGATCTGCTTGGCTGAATCCCTGGGCGGCGTGGAGTCTCTGCTGGAGCACCCGGCGACGATGACCCACCAGTCCGTGACCGGTTCTCAGTTGGAGGTTCCGCGCGACCTAGTGCGTATCTCCATCGGCATTGAGGATCTGGAGGATCTGCTCGCAGATGTCGCGCAGGCGCTGGAGCAGCTTTAAGATCTGGACTTATGAAGTCCTTTTCTTCTTCCAAGTCCTTGGCTGCACTGGCCACCGCAACTGCCCTGGTTGCCGACGCCGCGAGTGTAGCTCCGGCCCAGGCCGCAGCGTCGTCCGAGGGTAAGGGGTCCAGTACGGCTTCGATTACCCAGCCCGTCGACCCGGATGGCAATCCAAAGAATCCGCAGGCGAACAACGAGGGCTCGCTGGCTGGCAGCGTGGAATCCGCGAACCCGGGCGCGGAGTGGTTGTTGAAGGCCTTCCCGCTGGGCAGCACTGACCCTGCGGGTTCCCTGGGCAAAGATGCGCCGCCGATCGCAGGCATTCTGGCCTGGGTCGGCGGCATCGCGGGCGTATTCGCCCTGGGCGCTGCGGCGTTCGGTGCTTACCAGCACGCCGTTCAGCAGGGATGGATCAAGCCACTATAAATAGTGGCTTGTGCGCAGGGCGTTAGGCGGATTCGCCTTCGCCGCCCTTGTAACCCAACTGTTCGAGCAGCCCGTTCAGCTCCCCATCCTCCGCGTTGTAAATGTCGGCTTCGAGGATGATGCCCTTGTCCTTGTTGATGATGAAGAGCTTCTCGTGAGCCAGCTCTTTGAAGTGTCCGGCGTAGTTGTTCGGGTCGTTGCTTACGACAACCGGGTTCTGGCTATTGAATTCCTTTGACTTAGTGTCGACATACTCTTTGTCGTTGATGAGGTCGACTTGGTTGTATGCCCAACCGGTGCCCCGGACACCCGTGCAGCGAAGGCCGTCCATTTCGCGGGACGGGCGACTGCGGTCTCGGTAGCGGAGATTAAAGTGGCCGTTCTTGCAGCGGTTGACTAGATCGTTTAGCTTCGCGGGCATTGCGCCCTTGTAAGGCTCCTCGAGGGTGTTATCCGGGCCGCCGAAAGTGCCGGGCGCAGCAGGAGTGTCTGTAGCAGAGCTGGAGCTGCTGGAAGTGCTGCTAGACGAGCTAGTGTCCTCGCTAGACGGAGTGTCTTCGGTGCTTGTCTCCTCAGTGGTTTCCTCTGCACCCGTGGATTCCGTCGAGGAGCTGTCGGCGGTGTTCTTTGTTTCCTCGTCATCCTTCACGACAAAGAAGTAGCCACCGACTGCCAGCGCGACCACTACGACTAGGGCTGCGATGATGCCGATGATCTTGCCGGCACCGCCACCCGAATTCTGAGGCTGGCCGTAAGCTGTCGCCCCCGAGCCATACCCTGCTGCACCTGCGCCGTACCCACCCTGGTCGAAAGGGCTCTGGGGCTGCTGGCCGAAGCTGTTCTGCCCCGGCTCGCCATAACCGTCGAACTGGCTCGGCTGGCCAAAGCCGCCCTGCGGAGCCTGCTGGCCATAGCCACCCTGTTGGCCCGGTTGTGCGCCGGGGTATTGCGCGCCTTGCGGATTCTGGCCTGGGTTCTGCCCCTGCGCCGAATTCCACTGCGTGGTTTCGTCTGTCGGGTTGGAGCCGTTAAAAGGGTTGTCGCCCCCGTTGCTATCGCCCGGATTGGGAGTGTTTCCGTAAGGATTGTTGTTCGTCATGGTGGAGTGAAAGTCCTTCAAGTCTCAAGAAACGTCTTTGCTTTTTGCATGGCTCAGAAATTGTGAGCGCATTCGTGGGGTTGAATGCTGCCACGCGACTTGGTGTTCCGCTACGTGTTCAGTTGGGGTGATATAGGGGTGACAGATGGGGGGATGTGTCACCCCACTAAGGGGATTATTTTTCCGAGTAGCCCAGTTCGATGAGTGCCTGCTTCGCCTTTTCCTCATCGCCTAAGTGCAGGGTGGTTTCCATCAGGTAGCCCTTGGACTTGTTGAAGACGAACACGATCGGGGAGTACGTGTCCGGAATGTAGCCAGCGAAATTATCCGGGGCGTCGGACCAGATCTCGGCGTTGTGGTCCTTGGCGTACTTGATCTCGGTATCGGGAGCCTTGGAGTCCTTGATGAGCTTAATCTGCTTGTACTCCAGCGCTGTGTCCCAGACACCGGAGCACTGCATTCCCTGGACTCGTCGCTTATTTTCCCGGTTCAGCTCAAAGGTGCCGGACTTGCAGCCGTAGACCATATCCTTGAGCTTCGCCGGCATTGCGTCCGCGTATTCCTTGGTCAGCGAATCATCGGGGCCACCGATTCGACCGCGTTCCCGGGGCTGCTTCGAAGTAGAGGACTCGGAGGAAGAAGACTCGCTGCTGCTTTCCGAAGACTCCGAAGTCTCCTCGGAGGATTCACCCGACTTCTCCGCGCTGCTCGAGGAACCGGAGGCCTCGGTAGAGCCTCCCTCATCGTCCTTGTTCAGCAGGAAGTAACCACCGACGATAAGGCCAATCACCACGACAGCTGCAACGATGATGCCGACGATTGTTCCGGTGTTTCCGCCACCGCCGTTACCACCATTCATCGGCTGGCCATATGCGCCGTGAGGTTGCGAGTTGAAGGGGTTCTGGTCGAACCCTTGCTGGCCAAAACCTTGCTGGCCATAGCCTTGCTGACCGAGGCCCTGCTGGCCGTAGTTCTGCTGGCCGTACTTTTGCTGACCATAGCCTTGCTGGCCGTAGTTCTGTTGACCGTAGCCTTGCTGGCCGTAGTTCTGTTGACCGTAGCCTTGCTGGCCGTACTGCTGTCCCTGATTAGCGGCTCCGTCCGGGTCCTGACCTGGGGTCTGACCCGGGTTCTGACCCGGATTGAACGGGGAGCCACCATCACCGAAGTTGTTCGACATGTGAAATCCTTAGAGAAACGCCATAATCATTTATTAGGCCAAAGATTAATACATAGAATTGACCGCTGCAGTGCTCTAGGAATTTTTCGAAGCCAAGTCGGGAAGAACCTCCTTGTGGCGCCACCCCGGCCGCTACATTGGGACTCATGAGTACTAACGCTGCAGCAACCGAACCTTACCCATCGTCCGACTCCCGCGTAGCCGTTGTCACCGGCGCAAGTGCTGGCATTGGGGAAGCAACCGCCAAGCTCCTGGCCGCGGATGGCTGGCACGTCGTTGTGGCTGCTCGTCGTATGGAAAGGCTAGAGCAGGTCGCGCAAGAGATCGCCCAGGAGGGCGGTAAGGCTACGCCCCTTGCGCTCGATGTGACGGATGGGGCGTCAATAAATAGTTTCACCGCAGCCGTGGCCGAGCTGACGGGCTCCAAGGTGGATCTGCTGGTCAACAACGCAGGTGGCGCGCGTGGCCTCGACCTGGTGCTGGAAGCCGATCCGGAGGATTGGCGCTGGATGTTCGAAGCAAACGTGATGGGCACCCTGGAGGTCACCCGCGCGCTGTTCGATCAGCTACAGGTGGCGGAGGCGCCGCAGGTGATCAACGTGGTTTCCGTCGCAGGTCGCGGCGCTTACCGAGGGGGCGCCGGCTACAATGCGGCGAAGTTCGGGCAGACCGCACTGACCGATGTGATGCGCATGGAGTTCGCCGAATCTGGCGTGCGCGTCTGCCAGGTGGACCCGGGACGGGTGGCCACCGACTTCAGCCTCAATCGGTTCAAGGGCGATGCCGAGCGCGCGGCGGAGGTCTATGCAGACAAGCTAAGCCTGCAGGCCGAAGATATCGGTGAGACCATTCGTTGGGTCGCGGGGCGGCCACGCCACATGGACGTTGAGTCGATCATGATCCGCCCGCTCGACCAGGTGTAAGCCCGGCAACGCGCCGGGCACGAGCTGCTACTGGAAGGTGACGGCGGTGCCGGTCGCGCTGACCATCACCATGCCGCCCTGCCCCAGGGACTCGTAGTCGATGTCGACACCGACGATGCCGTGCGCGCCCATCTCCAGCGCGCGATCCACCATCTCCTTCAGAGCGGTCTCGCGAGCCTGCAGGATCTCGCCCTCGTATGCGGAGGAGCGGCCACCGGTGAGGTTACGGAAGCCCGCGCCGATGTCCTTGAACATGTTGATGCCCGCCACGGTCTCACCCGAAACGATGCGCAGGTACTGCGCGATGGTGTGGCCTTCGACGGAGTTAGTGGTAGTGACGATCATGGTGTTGCTGGCCTTTCTGCGATTTTTTCTTAATGACGCCCACAGTCCCAGCGTGCGCGCCTGTGCAACCGACTATAGAGGAACGCGCGGGGCTGGCGGCTGAAAAAAGGTCAGCTGGTGACGGGGTTGGTTGTGAAGTAGTTGTATAGACCTGGCGAAACGGGGTGCATGAGGTCCAGACGCATATTAACGATCGGCATTGGCTCTTTGGCTGTGGGAATGGTGGTCTCCACCGCATCGCGGGAACGTGCCTGGCCAAGGTAGTGGAAGTCGTGCCCTTCGGCGTCGTCCTTCTTTACAAACACTTCCAAGGTGTAATTCCCGGCAACAATTCGTTGCTCAATCTTGCTATCGAGGCGCCTGTTTGACTTCGTAAACCAGTTAATCACGGAGGGGCTGTCGAACTTGTCTTCGTACTTGGTGGAATCCGAAATGTCATCGGCCTTGTGATAAGTGATGAAGATTGGGCACGTCCCGGTTTCCTCGTTAGCTGCGTAGCCGTACATCGTGGAGTATTGGTTATTTTCCCAGTTCAGCATGCGGCACACATCCTTACGCGAATACTGCTTTCCAGGGAGCATGGAACCCTGCGATGCGTAGCGTTCGCGGTTGGTGCGCAGGCCAGTCTCGATGGCATCGTCAACATGGCGGGCGAAAAGGGGAGAGGAGTCGTAGGTCTTTCGCAACGTATCGCTGAGGGTGAAGATGTCGTTGCTAAAGGTGGCCAGGGGGAGATTGCCGTATTTCTTTTTCTCGTTAAGTGTGAAGAAGCTCAGATCCAGAATCCTGGAGACCGATTTCAAGGTCAGCGTGTCTAGCCCCTGTTCACTCCGTTGGGGAATGAAGCGATGTAGCAGTGAGCGGAAGTCTTCTACGGAAACCCGACTTTGCTCCAGCAATTGTTTAAGCAGCAGTAGCTCGTGAGGGCGCAGCCCGTTCAGCAATTCATTGTCGAGGAAAGTCAGGAATGCGCTTTCCTCCTTCGTTGGCACTTGAGTTTCCTTCTTCGACCGGACCAGAAAGTCCCAGTAGTTGGCTGTCCTGGACGTAGCAATGATTGGCGGCTGCACAGTGTCCTGGATCAGAAAATCGAGTCGCCAAGGCTGGCGCCCCAGTCGAAACTCCAAGTCGGCGAAAGACTTCTTCAGTTGGTGGAGCTTATCCAAACTGGCATTAGCCAGGCTTTCCAGAATCCGTTGTTCGGAGATCTTGTCAAAGCTGATGCTGCTAATCCCAGCGATTGACCCTGACTCGTCGGCATCCCGCAAACGCTTGCGAATGATGTCCTTGTTTAGTGAACTATCGCCAAAAAGAGCGATGGGCACGAGGAAGTTGTTTTTGTAGTTGCCAATGAAATCGATGACTCGCAAGTGATCCTTGCCTGCCGCCTTGCGCAGACCGCGGCCGAGCTGCTGGGTAAAAATGATGGCGGACTCGGTATTCCGCAGCATGACCACCTGGTTAACGGAGGGAATGTCAATGCCTTCGTTGAAAATATCGACGGTCAGTACATAGTCCAGCTCTCCGTCTTCCAGCTCCTTAATCACCGCATTGCGGGTCTGTGGCGAATCTTCACCGGTCAGCGCTTTGGTGCGCAGGCAATGGCCGAATACCGATTCTCCATTGAGCAATGCGGAAAGCTCTGTGGCCTCTTGCCGCGATGAGCAAAACATGAGCCCCGTGACCTTATCCGCCCGCCCGTAAGTCGTGAGCATGTCGAGTAGATGCTTTACCCGCTCGGTGGAGATCAGCTTGGATAGCGTGCTCGTTTCTTCAATAGTCCGCCCTTGGTCATCGATGTAATCCGTGACCCCGTAGTAGCTGAAAGGTGCGAGCATCTTCGACTCCAAGGCTTTTTGGAGCCGAATTTCGTAGGCCACGTTGTAATCGAAAAGTTCAAAGACGTTAAAGCCATCGGTACGCTCCGGCGTCGCCGTAAGCCCCAGAAGGAAAGCCGGCTGGAAGTGGTCCAGGGTGCGCAGATAGCTCTCTGCACCGGCTCGGTGGACCTCGTCGACAATGATGAAGTCAAAGGAATCGGGATCAAAGTCCCGCAGGTTATCCTCGCGCGAAAGGGACTGTACGCTGGCGAAAACATACTTGCGGTCCGGCTGTCGCGTGGAACCGACGAACTTGCCGAAGTCTTCCGGAGGAGCTTCCAGAACCCTTTGAAATTCCAGGATCGCCTTGTCCAGAATCTGTTCCCGGTGAACGATGAACAGCATTCTTTCCGGCTTGGCTTCCCGGACACTCAGCGCGGCGAGGATTGTCTTGCCCGTTCCCGTCGCGGAGATCACGACCGCGCGCCGGGCATTCGACTCGCGAATCTGTTTGATCTTTTCGAGGGCTTCCGACTGCATCGCGTTGGGCCTAATACGACCGACGGGGATGACCTCGTCTTTTTCCCCGAGTATCTCGTTCCTCTGCGGGATCGGTTTCCACGATTTCTCGTAGGCGTCGATCCATTCTGCGGTGAGTGGCTCGGAGCGTTCTTCCAATCGCGCGACGGCATTTCGAACTTGCAGGGCAATATCGCCATCCGGCATGGCCGAAAAGCGCACGTTCCATTCCGTGTTGCTAATTAGGGCGTTACGGGTCAGATTTGAGCTGCCAATGATCGCCGTTGTGCCATCGGCGTGCTCAAAGACGTAGCCCTTGCTGTGGAAAGCGTCGACCGAGTCTTTAAGTACCCTGACTTCGATGTTGGTGAGTTGTAGAAGCTCTTTAAACACTGCAGGTTCATTGAACTGCAGATATGTCGAGGTGACGATGCGACCCTGGCCCTGGAAATTCAGCAGGTCCTGCTTCAACAGTGCCAGTGCGGAGGAAGTGATGAAAGCAATCGAAAAATCAAAGCTCTTTGCGCGCTTTAGTTCGTGCTTGATGGCGCGCAGCATATCGTTGCTCTCGGTGTTAGCAATGAGCGCAGGATTGAAAACCTGGCCGGATTCAATACTTCGATCCAGATAGCCGAAGGCTGTATCCAGGCCTACCTTCGTATCGAAAACAGACACGATGCTTCCTCAAAAAGCTGGCTACTGGCCGAGCTCTCGGACAATTTTTTGGACCGCAGGAATGTCGGCGGGTGCCCAATCGAGCTCCGGAAGTTCGTTGACATCCATCCAGCGGATCTCTGCGTGTTCGGTGATCTGAGGGTCTGCTCCATTCAGGGTGCAGTAGAAGGTGCTGAGGACTACGGTTCCGAAGTCGTAGTTGTGCTCCGTCGTTTCGAGGTGGTCGCCCACAGTCGCGTCACACAGTAGCTCTTCTCGCAATTCCCGTCGGAGTGCTTCCACTGGGGTTTCACCCTGTTCGATCTTTCCGCCGGGGAATTCCCACGTCAGTGGAAGGGACATCGATTCGCTGCGTTGGGCTGCCAGGACCTTGCCATCGCGTACAAGCACGGCCCCGACTACGTTGATTCTCTTCATTTCGATACCTCCACAGCTTTGAATATTGTCGTAGCCTAGCAGGCATTCTTCTTTTCTGCCGCGCAGTCTTCCAGCTCCTCCAGAGGTCTAGCCTGTGGGCACAATCACCGTGGTCGCCAGCCCGCAATTCACCTCCGACGAACTCCCGTCGCCGACGTTGGAAGACCTGCCCCGTTAGTTCTGCGGGTTCGGGGGCGCGGGCTGATTCTTCTTGGGCATCAGCCCGACGTTCATCGGCGGGATCTTGTGGTTCGGATCGAACATCTGCGCCTCTAGCTCCGGAGCCAGAGTCTCCGCGAAGATGTTGTTGAAGTGGTGCGCATCGCGGTAGACCGCCATGTTGCCGATGATGGACGGGCACCAGTCCTCGCGGCACACCGCCGCGGTCAGATCCAGGAGGGTCACGTCCATGCCCTTGTAAGCATCGATAGAAGGATCCTCAGGCAGCAGGGAATCCCAAATGCTCTGGCCACACTCGGCGTTGATGGCCAGCACCTCATCGAAGTTCGGGCGACCGGGGTTAGCCAGGCCAGGGAAACCATCGTCTTCCGCAGCTTCGCCCTGCTTGCCTTCCATCATCTCCGCCACGCAGGTGCGCATGTCACGCGGTGCCCCGTTGGCGTTGGTCTGCCACGGGTTATCGCGCATCAGCCAGCTGTGGATGCCCTGGTCGGTAAAGCTCTGGACCAGATCCTTGTACTCCTGCGGCACCTGCTCCGGGCCCGCGCCACCGATTGTGGACGGTCGGGTGCCGGTCATGAAGATGCCCTCTGTCGGCGGGTGCTCCTTGATGTACTCCACGACCTTTTTCGACCAGCTGATGCAGGTGGGGTAGGGATCGCCGTTGACGCGCGGGATGTTGGCATTCACCGGGCAGCCCATCTTCAGGATCGGGATCATCTTCACGTGCCGGTTGCGGCCCACGATGTCCAGCGCCGGAATGTAGTGCTCGGAGTGCGAACCGCCGATGACGTACAGGGTCTTGTCAGAGTGGATGTCGCCGTAGGCGCATTCCTCGTCGGAACGGTTGTAGTTCTTCTTCAGAATCAGCGCATCGCTATCGAAGCCGATCTGGCAGCCATCCGGCTGGGTCTGGGGCAGCAGCGAATGGAAGTCCTCCAATGGTGGCACCAGCGGCATGTTCTCCGGCACGGGAGCGTTGTTTAGGAAGCTTGCCGCGCCGGGGTAGATTGACCGATCGGCCGCCAGATCCCACAGCTGTTCGCTGTTCACGTCCTCGCGGTGCTGGAGGTACTTCGGGGAAACCACCACTGCGCCGGCGATCACGATAACCAGCACGGCGTAAATGGCCTTCGGCCAGGCGGAGAGAGACTTTGCCCAGTAACGGGGGCTCAGCAGCACCCAGTTACGCTCCGGCTTCTTGCCCTGGCGCAGCGGGCGCTCGATCAGGATGTTGGACAGCCAAGCCAGCACCACGCTGCCCCCGATCACAGCTGCGCCCAGCGCCGGGGTGACCTTGGGGACGTTGAAGTAGTAGACGCACAGCACCAAGATGGGCCAGTGCCAGACATACAGCGCGTAGCTAATGCGGCCCAAGAACTGGAACGGACGGGTCAGTAGCATCCGGGTAACGCCGACGGGCTCGCCGGAGTGGCCGGCAACAACCACCAGCAGCGCGCCGACCAGCGGCACCAGCGTCCACGGGCCCGGGAACTGGGAAGAGCCATCCAGGAAGATGCCGGTACCGATGATCATGGCCAGACCCACGATGCCCATGATCGTGCGCGTCCAGCGGCCGAGGGGACGCAGCACAGGGTTGCCGTTGGCATCTCGGCGCAGCAGCAACATGCCCAGCAGACCACCCAGGCCGATCTCCCAGAAGCGGCTCAGGGTGGAGTAGTAGTTGATGGTCTGGTCTTCTATGTGGAAGTACGTGGCGTAGGCGAAGGAAAGTACCGTGGCGGCGGTAAGCACAACAAGCAGTACTTGGCGGGCGTACTTGCGGAAGATCAGGGCAATCAGAGTGATAACCAGTAGCGATCCGGCGTAAATCTGCAGCTGGGCGGACATGGACCACAGGTGTTGGAACGGGCTGACCGTGGTCTTCACGGACGTGTACTCGCGGCCGGTGTATGCCAACTGCCAGTTGATGTAGTAGCCCAGGGCGGCCACCGCATCCTTCGCCATCTGCACATGCACGAGGCGGTTCATCAACAGCAAGGAGGCCGCAAGCACGCTAGCAACCACCACTGCGAGCAGCGGGAAAAGGCGCCGGATGATGCGGAACAGGGACTGCGGGAACGTCAACCCCTTCGGGTTCTGCGCATTTCGCAGCTGGCTCCCAAAGAAGAAGATGCCGCCGAGCAGCAGGAACACGTCCACGCCCGAGCTGACCTTGCCGACGAAGACGTGGAAGACCACGACCAGGCCGATAGCCAGGCCGCGCAGCCCCTCAATGTCGTAGCGCATGCTGGAGGAGCGCACGCCGGACTTACCGGAAGAGCCAACCTTCTTGGCGGTGCTTTGCGCAGCGCCGGTGGATTCCGTTGATTGTTTCGCCGTTGATTGTTTCGCCTGAGTAGCGTCCGACTGCTCCGTTGTATGGTGCGAGTTCTCGTCCGCCGTAGAGTTTCCCTGTGCCATAACTTGAATCAGTCTATTGACCAGCGGGAAAAATATCGAAACGACTCACCCGTCAGTGCTCAAAGTGCATAGGTCTGCAACTTCTGGCACCGCCTGTTTGCGCCGTGGAACCACACCACCGAGCTACTCGAAATACACATCCTCCAAGGACAGTGCCTCCGCTGTGCTGGCCTGCTTACCGGCTGTTTCCACGTAACGCGCTGCATGGGCGATGAACCCCTGCCGCTCCTCCTCAGTCAGCTCGCGCCGTACCTTCGCGGGCAACCCGGCGGCCAAGCTGCCAGCCGGAATCTTCTGGCCTTCCAGCACCACCGCGCCCGCGGCGACGAGGCTACCGCCGCCGATCACGGACCCGGACAACAGCGCCGACTGCATACCGATCAACGTCCCCGCGCAGCACGCACCCGTAGAACACCGAGGAATCCGCCCCGATCTCTACATCTCCAATGATCGTCACGCCGGGGGAGATCATCGCGCTGCGGTGGATCCTCGGCGCCTTGCCCTGAAACGGAAGGATGAGCGGTGCTGCATTCATGTTCTCTATGCTAACTATTTTTGGACGCCCCCACGCCCCCTTTCCCCGGATAGTTCACGCAACATCGCAGGATCGGTAGCGTTGGCGTCATGAGTAAGAACACCACGAACGACGACCAGCCAGTAACGATCCTGGTCGTCCACCACAGCCCCACAGAAAAGGCCCAAAAGCTGGCGGACACAGTCCTCGCCGCAGCGCGCGCCGCAGCCGAGGAAGTGAATGCCGAAATGGGGGAGGCCGGGGAGGGCGGCGGCCAGCCAGCCGTGCAGGTCCTGGAGCGGCAGGCATTGGATCCCGATGTCGACGAGCTGCGCGGCGCCAGCGCGGTGATCCTGGGAACTACTGCCAACTTCGGCTACATTTCCGGCGCCCTCAAGCACTACTTCGACACGGTGTACGTGCCGGTCCTAGAGGACATGAAAAACACCCCGACCAGCTGGTGGATCCGGGGTGGATATGACACGACAGGTGCGGAGAAAGCCATGCGCTCCATCCTCACCGGGTTGGAATGGCAGACGGTCGCCGAACCCGTCGAGTTCACGGGAGATATTGAGCCCCACCTGGCGGAGCTAGAGGTGATGGCGCAGGCGGTAGTGGGCCAGGCTGTGGCGTCGATAATTTAAGGCGCTTTAGCGCTGGTCGGACAGCGCGTAAGCAGCACCGGCGACGGCCGCAGTGACCGAAAGAACCGCAGGCCAAGCACCAATCTTCTTAGCCAACGGGTGGGACAGGCCGAACGCCGCGATGTAGCCGGTGGTCAGCCCCGCAGCTACCCCGGCACCGGCCTTGGCATTCCAGGAACGGGCGGCATAGCCCCCGGCAGCAGCGAGGATAACGCCGCCGAGTGGCCGGATGCCGGTCTCCCGCGCAGTCAACCAACCACCGATAAGACCGGTGGAAACAACCGCGGCGGTGCTGACCTCCTTCGCAGGCTTCACAGTGGTGGTGGGCTTGAGCTGATCCAGCTTCGTTTTCTTAGACATGCCCCCACCCTACGCGCGCGACGAGACCTAGACTTCGTATAATCGACAAAACGATGACTAGGGTGGCAAGTAGTTCAAGGTACAACGATCATGAGGAGGAACATTCCATGGTTGATCGGATCGATACCCGGCTAACCGAGCTGTGGGGAATCGATAAGCCAATCATCGGCGCACCAATGGCCGGGCGCTCCGACGGCGAGCTGGCTGCAGCGGTGAGCCGCGCCGGTGGCCTGGGCATGTTCGGCGCCGGTGCGGGTACTGCGCCGGAGTGGATCCTCGAGAATGCGCGTATCGCGGCGGAAGCTGGCCCCTATGGCATTGGCCTGATGGTGTGGGCGCTGGAGGACAACCCCGCGCAGTTCGACGCAGTGCTGGAAGCCCGCCCCACCGTGGTGAGCTTGGGGTTCGGGGATCCCGCGCCCTATGTGGATCGGGCGCACGAGGCCGGAATTTCCGTTGTCGCGCCGATCAACACCATGGCTCAGCTGCGCCAAGCGCTGGCCGCGGGCGTGGACGCAGTGTGCGTGCAGGGAACCGATGCCGGCGGCCACACCGGTCGCATCGGCACCCTGCCGCTGCTGCAGATCGTGACGGAGTACATGCAGCTTCACGCGCCGGGCGTGCCGATCGCTGTCGCCGGAGGTATCGCTACGGGACGGGGCGTGGCCTCCGTGCTGGTAGCTGGTGCGGACGCCGCCTGGGTGGGCACTGCGCTGCTGGCTTCGCCTGAAGCTGCGGGGCCAGAGGAGCTCCGGCACGCCGCTATCAAGGCCACGGCCAGCAAGGCCGTGTTGACGGACATTTACGACCGCGCCGAGAAGCAAAAGTGGGATACCGAACAGTGGCCAACCCGCACTGTGCGCAACGCATTTGTGGATACGTACGGACCATTGTCCGACGCTGGTGAGGTAAGTGATGAGGAACTGATCGCCGCCCGCGCTGCGGGAGGCGACTTCGCCGACGAACTGAAGCTGCACGCGGGGCAAGGCGTTGAGCTGCTGCGGGCAGAGGTTCCGGCGGGGGATGTCGTGCAGAAGATGTACGACGAAGCGCTGTGTTGCCTACGGCGCTTCGCTTAGGTTTCCCCAGGTGTACTAGTCGCTAGCTGTTTGGGGCTAGCGACTCGAGGCTCGCGACTAGAGGCGCTGGCGGGACAGGAAGTTCCAGACTTCCTGGGAGGCATCCGGGACGCGGTTCCAGGTGTGGTTCTGCGGGTTCAGGATCAGCTGCAGTTCCTTGCGGGCGCACGGGTAGACGTGGCGCTCGCCGCCTGGGATGCGGGTGACGCGCGGCGGGAAGCCACAGCCATTGCGGCGTGCGTAGCTGTTCACCAGGTCGCGAACGGCCATGTAGTGGGCGCCGTTGTGGCGGTAGCCGCCACCGATCTTCATCATCGTGTCGCCACGACCGTGCATGATCAGGAAGGGGATCGCACGGTTCTTGCATCCGCGGTTCACCGGATCGTAGAACGCGCCACCGACAGCAGCGGCACCGGCGAAGACGTGGGGCAGGTGGCAGGCAACAACTGCCGTCATGCCACCACCGTTGGAGTGGCCGGTGGCGTAGATGCGGCCGCGGTCGATGTTGTAGGTGCGGTCGACCTCATCGATGATCTGCAGGATGAACTGCAGGTCGGTCCCGCCCTTTACTACTGCGTAGGGGGCGCCTTCCCAGCCGTGGTTGATGGACTCCGGGAAAACCTTGATGGCCTGCTGGCGTGCACCGGTTTCGTACAGGCGGGAGTAGCGGCGGAAGTTCTCCGGGGTGTCACGCCAGCCGTCGAAGCCGAAGATCACGGGAGCCGGGCGTGCCGGGTTGTAGTGGGTCGGCATCTCCAGGATGTAGCGACGGTTGTAGCCGCCAGAGCGGGTGTAGACGTTGATCTGTCGGCCGTTGCCGATGCGCGGAGCTGGCTTGGCAGTGTTCACGCGCTGCGGGCCCTGTTTCGCCGGAGCCGGCGGCTGGAGCATGCGCTGCAGGTCAGAAGAACCTGCAGGCAGCGGAGGCAGCTGCGGAAGCGGTGGCAGCGGAGGGAGCTGGGGCAGGGATCCCTGTGGGGCGGCGTTGGCGGCGGGAGCGTTGTGCGCAGCTACGCCAGCTGCGCCCAGCACGGTGGCCAGAACCAGGGAAAGGGTTACAACAATGCGCTGGAATGCAGCGAAGAAAGTGGTCAGAGGTTTTTTCACGGATGTGACTATACATAACCTGTGAGAAAGCTGCTAATTGTTTGAGTATGGAAGGGGTAAATCTTTATTTAGGCAGCGTCCATAGAACTCCCTGCGGGCTACAGGTAGCGTAGGTGACATGACTACAGAAATTCTTGCAGCAAACACTTTCCTTCTCGCGAGCGATTCTGCGGTGCCGCCACTCGGCATGCTTGGTTGGATCATTATCGGTGGCCTGGCTGGCTGGATCGGCTCGAAGATCATGGGCACCGACGAGCAGATGGGGCTAGTCCTCAATGTCGTCGTCGGTATCATCGGCGGCTTCATCGGTGGCTGGGTCTTGGGTCTGCTGGATATCGGAAGCGGCGGCAAGTTCTTTAGCTTCCTCACTTGCCTGCTGGGTGCATGTATCTTCCTGTTCCTCGTCGGCCTAGTTACCGGCAAGCGCGGCAAGAAGTAGCAACAAGCTACGGGGCGTTAACGCGCTCCCATGGTGGGCTGAGTGCTTACGCCGAGGCGCGCGCTTTCGGCTTCCAAGCCTTGGCCTAGCCACAGCACTAGCAGCAAGACGATCAGTCCGCAGATGATGAAAATCAGTGTTCCGATGAAGAAGTAGGAACGGAAAGGGTCACTTTTCGATTCTTCCCGAGTAGGCGCCTCGACCTCAGGTCGGGCGCTTTCTTCATTCCTGGAAACGGCTGGCTCGCCCGATTCGTTGAGGAATCCGCCGCGCTGAACAGATACGGCGCGAAATGTACCGGTATCGCGCTGCGGCGATATCGGCTGCGGAGCCACGGTGGGTTCCGCAGGGCCGACTGTGGGGCGACCTTCCATCGGGTTTCCTCCCGTCTATTACTTAAAGCGTTCCACGTTGTTTTCTGGCTGCGATACAACCGTGGGCTCGAGCAGTCGGGTCGGTGCTGCGAACCCTGAAAAGCAATCGCAGAGCCGAGCGAAGGCTCTGCGAGAGGCTGAAAAGTGAGGTAATAAAAACAGCCCTTGCTGTTGGGTTATTTTAAGCTTAGTCGCGACTTTCCGCTATGTAGAAGGCGACCCCTTTCGAGGGGCAGGCATCCTGGTGAGTGCCATTTTTCTACCCCCAAGTAGGGTTGTCCACAAGTCAGGGCTCTGTGGATAACTCCGCAGTAGGGGTGGGGTAAGAAGCTGCTCGCGCGGAGGTTGTCCGGCGTTTTTATTACGCTGTTGATTGCTACTAGCGCTTACACGCGGCAGCTAGGCTTTTCGCAGTTGAAAGGAAAGAAGAAACGCGATGGAAGGCACACGGCAGTTACTCACCACCAGCACCGGTCAACTCACCGACGAATCCGGGGTGGCCCGTCCACCGTGGGCCTATCGCAGCGAGGTCGAGCTGGACTACTAC
This sequence comes from Corynebacterium macclintockiae, assembly GCF_027570165.1. Classification (NCBI taxonomy): domain Bacteria; kingdom Bacillati; phylum Actinomycetota; class Actinomycetes; order Mycobacteriales; family Corynebacteriaceae; genus Corynebacterium; species Corynebacterium macclintockiae. The sequence goes on along the minus strand of NZ_JAKMUV010000013.1, from coordinate 27,959 downwards.
GACAACGAATGGGGTCGCCCCGTCATTACCGAGCACGGCCTTCTGGAACGCATCTCCCTAGAGGGCTTCCAATCGGGGTTGTCGTGGGCCACGATCCTGCGCAAGCGGCGGGATTTTCGTTCTGTGTTCTTTCTTTTTGACGCCCAACGCATCACCGAAATGAGTGAACCCCAAAGACGCGCTGCTCTGCAGGATGAGCGTTTGATTCGCAATGCCCGCAAACACGAGGCACTATACGAAAATGCCAAGGCGACGTTGGCGCTGCGACAGTTGGACGAGTATCAGGTCTTGCCGGAGGATTCACCGGCGCGCCAGGTGCTGGGTGGTGCGGCAAACAGGCTCGCTCCCGGACTGCCCGTGCTGGTGTGGTCTTTCACTCCGGCCGAGCACTCCCGGCCCGCTACGTTGGACGACGTGCCCTCGACCTCGCAGGAATCCCGCGCGTTGGCGCGGGAACTCAAGCGCCGTGGCTTCCAATTCGTTGGCCCCACCACCTGTTATGCGCTGATGCAGGCCATCGGCATGGTTGACGACCGGGTGGTGGAGCCTTAGAGGGATAGTGCGGCCGCTTAGATCTTGGCGGCCAGCTCGACGGCTTGGCGGATGGCGCGCTTGGCGTCCAGCTCCGCGGCGACGTCTGCACCGCCGATGATGTGAACGTTGCCGGAGTCCTTATTGTCGGCACTATCCTGTTCAGCGCCTGCCGGGCGGACGGACTCCTGGCCGGTGCACAGCACGACCGTGTCCACGTTCAGCACACGCTCTTCGCGGTTCTCCTTGGTTTCGCGCTCGATCTGCTCCAACAGTTCCTGCTTCTCTGCGCGATCCAGGGTTCGGCCTTCGAAGGTGCCGGACTTGATCTGCTTGATCTTCTTCAGGGTGACCTGCGGATCCTCCACCGGAACGGTGATGTGCAGGCCATCGGAATCGATCTTCTCGTAGGTCACGCCCACGATCTGCTCCGTGCCACCCATCGCAACTGTCGCACGGTGCACCCAGCCGGTCGTCTTGCCCAGCGAGCGGCCCATGCGGGTCGGCTTACGCTGCAGCATCACCACGCGACGCTGTGGGCGCTCCGGCTTCGGGGCGGAAAGGTTGCCGTGTACGTCGGAATCCTCGACCACGCCCCACTGGCTGTTCCAGGAGGTTAAGGACTGCGGCTCGCCCTGGCGATCCTCCAGCAGGAACTCCGCGACGTCGTAGCCGATGCCACCGGCGCCGATGACGGCCACGTATTCGCCCGGAGCCTTCTTGCCGGAGATCAGCTCGGCATAAGTGGCGACAGTCACGCCGTCGATTGTGCCCTCCAAGCCTTCGGCCACACCGGGGAACTCAGGAATGCGCGGGCGCACGCCCGTGGCCACCACGACCTCCTCGAATCCATCGGCCTGCAGCTCTTCGGGGGTCACGGCCTTGCCGGTGGAGATGTTCACCTTCAGACCCTCCAGGCGGTTAACCACCGCGTACAGAGCCTGCACGAACTCTTCCTTACCCGGCACACGCATCGCTAGGTTGAACTGTCCGCCCAGGGTGTCGGCGGCCTCAAAGACAGTGACGTCGTGGCCACGGAGTGCCAGCGCTTCAGCAGCGAAGAGTCCGGCTACACCGCCGCCGATCACGCCGATCTTCTTCGTACCCTGCGCGGGCAGCAACTCCAGTTCCGTCTCGTAAGCCGCCCGCGGGTTAACCAGGCAGGTTGCCCGCTGGTTGCCGAAGGTGTGATCCAAGCAGGCCTGGTTGCAGGCGATGCAGTGGTTGATCTCGGCATTCAGGCCCCGCGCTGCGCGGTTGACGAACTCCGGATCCGCCAGCAGCGGGCGGGCCATGGAGACCAGGTCGGCCTGGGGCTTGCCGGCGGGCTCGCCGCTGCCACCATCCCAGGTGCCGTCCAGCACGGCCTCGGCAACCTCTGGGGTGTTGATGCGGTTAGAAGCCACCACCGGGATGTTTACGTGTTCGCGCACCTTCTGCGTGGCCCAGGCGAAAGCGCCGCGGGGCACGGAGGTCACGATCGTCGGGACCTGTGCCTCATGCCAGCCCACGCCGGAGCTTAGCATGTCCGCTCCGGCCTCTTCGAGCTTCTTGGCCAGCTGCAGGATCTCCTCCTGGCTCTGGCCGCCCTCGACCAACTCCAGCACGGAGATGCGGTAGTCGATTACGAAGTCCTCCGGCACCTTGGCGCGGATGGCCTTCACAATCTCCACGGGGAAGCGCTGGCGGTTTTCCACCGAACCTCCCCACTTGTCAGTGCGCTGGTTCGTGCGCTCCGCGAGGAACTGGTTGATCAGATAACCCTCGGAGCCCATCACCTGTACGCCGTCGTAGCCTGCGTCGGCAGCGAGGGCGGCGGAGGCGGCGAAGGCGTCAACAAGCTTTTCTACCTCTTCTCCCGTCATCTCCCGGGCGGGGAAGGGGCTGATCGGCGACTGCGACGCAGAGGCGGACTGCACCATCGGGTGGTAGCCATAGCGACCCGCGTGCAGCAGCTGCAGCAGGATCTTCGCGCCACCGGCATGCACCGCATCGGTGATTTCGCGGTGCGCTTCGGCGATCTCCGGGGTGTTGAACGGGGTGCCGTAGGGGGTCAGGTTGCCCTCTAGAACCGGTGGGTAGCCGCCCGTGACCATCGCGGCCACGCCACCCTCGGCGCGGGCGGCGTAGAAGGCGGCGAGCTTTGGTACATCTTCGGTGTTGTCCTCCAGGCCGGTGTGCATGGAGCCCATGATCACGCGGTTGCGGAAGGTGGTCTTGCCGACCTGGATGGGGGAGAGGAGGGTCTTGTAAGCGGTGGCGGGATCCTCGGTCGGGGTGGCGGTGAGAGTGGCTGCGCCGGGTGCCGTAGTCAGCGGCAGCAGGGTGCGGACGGAAGAGTCGTTGGAAGGCTGGTTCGTCATGGGCGCAATTATTCCTAACTGCGCAAAAACTTGTGGGGCTTTTCGAGAAACCGAGAGCATTCAGCCCGACGCGGGTTAAAGTATGTATCAAAATGTGAGTAATGCATGACAATCATCGCTGTTCAGCGTGATTCCGATCACACGATAGGGTTAAGCTAGAAAGAGCAAGGCAAGCCTAATTTTGTCTGTTCGCGCCGGTCGGTGCAGTCTAGAGAACCCATGACGAAATGATGTGATCGGTGTGACAGCTAGATTTTGCTAGAGACGCAAGTCACCAGCAGAACCGCGACCCGATTGCAACTTTATTCGCATATGCAACTGCAGTACCTGTGACGAGAGTTAGGCCGTAAATCATGAAAAACTACCCTGCGCGCCAGGGTCTTTACGACCCCCAGTTTGAGCATGATGCGTGTGGTGTCGCCTTCGTGGCTGACATGCACGGCCGCGCGACACGCGACATTGTGGACAAGGGCATTCAGGCCCTGGTGAACCTGGATCACCGCGGAGCAGCTGGAGCGGAGAAGAACACCGGCGACGGCGCCGGCATCCTCATCCAAATCCCGGACCGTTTCTACCGAGAGGAAATGGCCAAGCAGGACATCACCCTGCCGCCGGCTGGACAGTACGCCACCGGCATCGCCTTCCTGCCCAACTCCCGCATGGCCGCGCTCGACGCTGTGCGCGCCGTCGAGGCCATTGTGGAGGAAGAGGGGCTGAACCTTATCGGCTGGCGCGACGTGCCGGTCGACGACTCGAGCCTGGGCGCCATCGCGCGCGACGCCGAGCCGCTGTTCCACCAGCTGTTTATCTCTGGTGAGGACGCCAACGGCTCCCCTCTAGAGGGCCTCGAGCTCGACCGTCGAGCCTTCTTCGTACGCAAGCGTGCAGAGCGCGAACTCGGCACCAAGGGTCCGGGCGAGGGCTCCGGTGGAGACACAGTGTACTTCCCCTCCCTGTCCGCCCGCACCATCGTGTACAAGGGCATGCTGACCACCCCGCAGTTGCGGGACTTCTACCTGGACCTGCAAGACGAGCGCATGGAGTCCGCACTGGCTATCGTGCACTCCCGCTTCTCCACCAACACCTTCCCGTCCTGGCCGCTGGCACACCCTTACCGCCTGGTTGCCCACAACGGTGAGATCAACACCGTCCGCGGCAACGAAAACTGGATGCGTGCCCGCGAATCCCAGCTGCGCTCCGAGGTACTGGGCGACCTGGATCGCGTGCTGCCGATCTGTGACCCGGAAGGCTCGGACACGGGCCGCTTCGACGAGGCCCTGGAGCTGCTGCACCTGGCCGGTCGCAGCCTGCCGCACGCCGTGCTGATGATGGTTCCACAGGCATGGGAGCGCAACCCGCATATCGACCCGCAGGTCCGCGCGTTCTACGAGTACCACTCCAGCTTCATGGAGGCCTGGGACGGCCCGGCCGCCATCACGTTCACCGACGGCACCCTTATCGGCGCCACCCTGGACCGCAATGGTCTGCGCCCGGGACGCATCTGGATTACCAAGGACGGCCTGGTCGTTATGGCTTCCGAGGCCGGCGTTCTGGACATCCCGGACAGCCAGATCGTCAAGCGCACCCGCGTGGAGCCGGGCAAGATGTTCCTGGTCGACACCTCCCGTGGCTGCGTAGTTGAGGACGAGGAGATCAAGCAGTCCCTGGCCGACCAGCCGTACCAGGAGTGGGTCGACGAGCACCTGGTGAAGGTATCCGATCTGCCGGCGGCCGAGCCGATCGGCATGAACCACGAGCGCATCGTCCTGCGCCAGCGCGTGTTCGGCTACACCGAGGAAGACCTCGAGACCCTGCTGCTGCCGATGGCTGCCAAGGGTGCCGAGGGCATCGGTTCGATGGGTACCGATACGCCCATCGCCGCCCTGTCCAACCGCCCGCGCCTGCTGTACGACTTCTTCGCACAGCGTTTCGCCCAGGTCACCAACCCGCCGCTGGATAGCTACCGCGAGAAGATGGTCACCAGCATGTTTACCCAGTTGGGTGCGCAGGCGGATGTTCTAAATCCTGGTCCGGACGCCGCCCACCGGATCCACCTGGACACTCCGATTCTGGGTAACCAGACGCTGGCCAACCTGGCGAGTGCCGCGGAAAACGCGGAGGCTTCCGGCTCTGGCGCAGACCTCAGTGCCTTCAAGGCCGTGCGCATCCCAGGCTTGTACAACGTGGCACACGGCGGCAAGGGCTTGCGCGAGGCCATCAAGCGCGTCCGTCGCCAGGTCACGGAGGCCATCGAGGATGGCGCAACCATCCTGATCCTCTCTGACCGCGAGTCCGATGAGCGCTACGCTCCGATCCCGTCGTTGCTGCTGACCAGCGCCGTGCACCACCACATGGTGCAGGAGAAGACGCGCACCCGCGCATCGCTGGTGATCGAGTCCGGCGGAGCCCGCGAGGTGCACCACCTGGCCATGCTCATCAACTTCGGCGCGGATGCCATCAACCCGTACATGGCCCTCGAGACCGTCAATGAAATGGTCAACGACGGACGAGTGGGCGTCACCACAGAAGAGGCCGAGGAAAACTACATCAAGGCCGCGACCACCGGCATCCAGAAGGTCATGTCCAAGATGGGCATCGCGACGGTGGCGAGCTACCGCGGCTCGCAGCTGGCCGACGTTGTGGGCCTGCACCAGAACCTGCTCGACGAGTACTTCGTCGGCGCATTCAGCCCGATCTCCGGCATCGGCCTGGACGAGATCGCCGATGATGTGGCCAAGCGCCACCGCGCGGCATTCCTGCCCCGCCCCGAGGAGCAGGCACACCGCGAGCTGGAAATCGGCGGCGAGTACAAGTGGCGCCGCGAGGGCGAATACCACCTGTTCAACCCCGAGACCGTGTTCAAGCTGCAGCACGCGACCCGCACCGGGCAGTACCGAATCTTCAAGGAGTACACCGAGAAGGTCGACAAGCAGTCCGAACGGCTGGCTACCCTGCGTGGCCTGTTCAAGTTCAAGTCCAACCGCCCGTCGATCCCGATCGAGGAGGTCGAGCCGGTCAGCGAGATCGTGAAGCGCTTCGCCACCGGTGCGATGTCCTATGGTTCCATCTCCGCCGAGGCACACGAGACCCTGGCGATCGCGATGAACCGACTGAAGGGCATGTCCAACTCCGGTGAGGGCGGCGAGGATCCGGCCCGCTTCGAGCCGGAGGCGAACGGCGACTGGAAGCGTTCCGCCATCAAGCAGGTGGCCTCCGGCCGCTTCGGCGTGACCAGCCACTACCTGAACAACTGCACGGACATCCAGATCAAGATGGCGCAGGGCGCCAAGCCGGGCGAAGGCGGCCAGCTGCCGCCACACAAGGTGTACCCCTGGATCGCCGAGGTGCGTGTGACCACCCCGGGCGTGGGCCTGATCTCCCCGCCACCGCACCACGACATTTACTCCATCGAGGACCTGGCGCAGCTGATCCACGACCTGAAGAACGCCAACCCGGATGCGCGCATCCACGTCAAGCTCGTCGCCGAGCAGGGCGTGGGCACGGTCGCCGCCGGTGTGTCCAAGGCGCACGCGGACGTGGTGCTGATCTCCGGCCACGACGGCGGCACGGGTGCCTCCCCGCTGACCTCGCTGAAGCACGCGGGTGGTCCGTGGGAGCTCGGCCTGGCCGAGACCCAGCAAACCCTGCTGATGAACGGCCTGCGCGACCGCATCACTGTCCAGTGTGACGGTCAGCTGAAGACCGGCCGCGACGTGATGGTCGCAGCCCTGTTGGGCGCCGAGGAGTTCGGCTTCGCGACGGCTCCGCTGGTGGTCTCCGGCTGCATCATGATGCGCGTCTGCCACCTGGATACCTGCCCGGTGGGCGTGGCAACCCAGAACCCGGAGCTGCGCAAGCGCTACACCGGCCAGGCCGAGCACGTGGTGAACTTCTTCAAGTTCATCGCCGAAGAGGTCCGCGAATACCTCGCAGAGCTGGGCTTCCGCACCCTGGAAGAGGCCGTGGGCCACTCCGAATGCCTCACCGGCGGCGAGATGGAAGTCGAGCACAAAACCGCGGGCAAGCTGAACCTGGAGCCGATCTTCGCCCAGCCGGACAGCCCCTTCATGCACCAGGATCTGCACTGCACCAAGGAGCAGGATCACTCGCTGGACAAGGCGCTGGACAACCAGATCCGCAAGGACGCGGAAGACACGATCCGCCGCGCCGCTGCGGGCGAGGACGTATCGATCGAGCTCAGCTACCCGATCACCAACGTCAACCGCACGGTCGGCACCATGACTGGCTCGCTGATCTCCCGCGTGGCTGGCCGCGACGGCCTGCCGCAGGACACGGTGAACCTGCAGTTCACGGGTTCCGCCGGTAACTCTTTCGGTGCCTTTGCCACCCACGGCATGACGCTCACTCTTAACGGTGACGCCAACGACTACGTGGGCAAGGGCCTGTCCGGCGGCCGCATTGTCATCCGCCCGACGGCGGACGACGCGGCTGAGGACTTCACCAGCGACGTCATCGCCGGCAACGTGTTGGGCTTCGGCGGCGTACAGGGCGCAATGTTCATTCGCGGCACCGTGGGCGAGCGCTTCTGTGTACGTAACTCCGGCCTCACCGCCGTCGTTGAAGGCGTGGGCAACCATGGCTGCGAGTACATGACCGGCGGCCGGGTCATCGTCCTGGGCAAGATCGGCAACAACTTCGCAGCCGGCATGTCCGGTGGCATTGCCTACCTGGTGGATGACGGTAGTGGCGTCACAAACAGAATCAACACCGAGCTCGTAGACATCGAAAAGATCACCGACGAGGAAGAACTGCGATGGGTCGAGCAGACGATCCAGACCCACCGCGACCTGACCGGATCTACCGTGGAGGTCAACGCCGCGGACCTGATCAAGGTCATGCCCCGCGACTACGCCCGTGTGCTCAAGACGATCGCGCGCGCCGAAGCTGAGGGGCTCGACAAGGACGGCATCGCCGCCGCAATCATGGAGGAAGTGAAGTAAATGGCTGATCCACGCGGATTCCTGAAGCACCGCCGCGAGTCGGCGGCACACCGACCCGTCCCGCTGCGCCTGCTGGATTGGAACGAGGTCTACGAGGACTTCTCCGATGACAAGGTGCAGACCCAGGCCAGCCGCTGCATGGACTGTGGCATCCCGTTTTGCCACGATGGCTGCCCGCTGGGCAACATCATCCCCGAGTGGAACGACCTGGTACGCAAGGGCAACTGGCGCGAGGCCTACGACCGCCTGCACGCCACCAACAACTTCCCGGAGTTCACCGGCCGCCTGTGCCCCGCACCCTGCGAAGGCGCCTGTGTGCTGGGCATCGGCGATGATCCGGTGAACATCAAGACCGTCGAGTACACCATCGTCGAGCACGCCTGGAAGGAAGGCTGGATCCAGCCGATCAAGCCGAGCTTCAAGACCGGCCAGCGCGTAGCTGTCGTCGGCTCCGGCCCGGCCGGCCTGGCCGCCGCGCAGCAGCTGACCCGCGCAGGCCACGACGTCACCGTCTTCGAGCGCGCCGACCGCATCGGCGGCCTGATGCGCTACGGAGTGCCCGAGTACAAGATGGAAAAGAAGTGGATCGACCGCCGTCTGGAGCAGATGGAGGCCGAGGGCACAAAGTTCGTCGTCAACACCTCTCCCACCGGCGAGCAGCTGAAGGAGTTCGACGGCGTGATCGTCGCCATCGGCTCCACCGTTGGCCGCGACCTGCCCGTGGCGGGCCGCGACCTGAAGGGCGTGTACCAGGCGATGGAGTACCTGCCGGAGGCCAACAAGGTCTGCGAAGGCGACCGCGAGGAATCCACCATCAACGCCAAGGGCAAGCGCGTGGTCATCATCGGCGGTGGCGATACCGGCACCGACTGCTTCGGCACCGCGCTGCGCCAGGGCGCCATTGAGGTTTCCCAGTTCGACATCACCCCGAAGCCACCGAAGACCCGTGGTGCCTCCACCCCGTGGCCGACCTACCCGCGCATCTGGCGCGTGGCGTCCGCCCACGAGGAGGGCGAGTACCGCGTGACCGGCAACGAGTCCGCCGACGAGATCGCCGCCCTGGGCCTGGCCGAGCGCCAGCAGGGCGACGAGCTGGGCATCCGCCGTTACTCCATCAACACCGTGGAGATCACCGGCGACGGCGAGAAGGTCACCGGCCTGAAGGGCGCCGAGTGCCGCTTCGGCGAAAACGGCTTGGAAAACATCCCGGAGTCCGACTTCGAGATGGATGCCGACCTGGTGCTGCTGGCGATGGGATTTGTCTCCGTTGAGGAGACCCCGGTGGTGCGAGACCTGGGTCTGAAGATCGGCGAGCGCGGCCGCCTGGAGCGCGACGAGACCTTCCGCGCCCAGCCCACCAACGCCGAGTTCGCGGACATTCCGGTGTTCGTCGCCGGCGACGCGGGCCGCGGCCAGTCCCTGATCGTGTGGGGCATCTCGGAGGGCCGTTCCGCCGCTGCGGAGCTGGACCGCGAGCTGATGGGCGAGACCGCCCTGCCGCGCCCGATCAACCCGACTGATGTGGCGATGCAGGCTTGAGCCTAGCCGCTTACCTAGGGCTGCTCGGTGCCTGGGTGCTGGCCATTGCGGTGCCAGGCCCGGACACCGTGCAGCTCATTCGTTTGGGTGCACGGTCGCGCCGCTCGGCCGTGTTCGCCGCGCTGGGCATCTGCACGGGCAATGTGCTGTGGCCGGTGGTCACGATGCTGGGCCTGGCCGCGTTGATAGCGGCTTTCCCGTGGATCCTTACCGCGTTGTACCTGTTCGGCGGCTGTTTCCTGATCTACATGGGCCAAGGCGCGTTCCGTTCCGGTTATGCGGATTGGCGCGCGCGGGCGGTCTTGCCCGCTGTTTCTTTTAATGACGCCACCCGCGCCCCAGTCACCGACGGCGGATCGCGGGGTTCCGCGGCTGCACCGCTGGGGGACTTCGCCTCCTGGCGCCTGGGGCTTGCGACCAACCTGTCGAACCCCAAGGCGCTGCTGTTCTTTGGTTCGGTGTTTGCGCAGTTCATCCCGGTAGAGACTTCCTTGCTGGACCGGCTGCTGGTGCTGATTCTGATGACCATCGTGGGTGTGGCGTGGTTCTGCGGCTTCGCCATGGCGGTGGCCGCGGGGGCGGAGAAGATCCAGCGCATCAATCCCTTTATCGAGATGGTGGCCGGGGTGCTATTCGTCGTGCTGGGCGCGTTCCTGGCCTTCGAGGGTGTGCGCCTGCTGGTGGGTAGCTAAAGGCAGCTAGACTGAGGCTCATGGGATTTCCAGAGGTCAGCATTCGCGATTCCGACATCAAACTGGGGCAGTTCATCAAACTGGCGAACCTGGTAGAGACCGGCGGGGAGGCCAAAGAGGCCATCGCCGCCGGAGCCGTGCAGGTCAACGGTGAAGTAGATACCCGCCGTGGCAAGACGCTGCGCCCGGGCGACGAGGTGACCCTGGTGGATGCGGAAACTGGCGATGTGTTGGCCGGAGCCGTGGTGGTTAGCACCGCGGGCGCAGCTGCTACGACCAGCTCGGAAGATGCCGACGACGACCTCGGCGAGTTCTTTGACGAAGCCACCGCAGACGATGACTTCGACCCGGAAAAGTGGCGCAACGTCAGCCTGGAAGATGTTCGCGAGGACAACGCGATCTAGCGTTATCCGATCGCCTGCCCGGTGGGGGCCGGGTTGGCGTCAATAGAAAACAACAGTTAGCCCCCAACAAGAACACAAAAAAGCAGTGGAGGAAACATGCCCGCGATGATCGCCCAGCCCGGAATGCCCGTATGGCTGGATCTGGCCAGTACCGATGCGGTGAAGTCGGAGAAGTTCTACGGCGAGCTGCTGGGCTGGGAGTTCGAGTCCCTGGCCGACGGCTACTCTGTGGCGAAGAAGCAGGGCATGCCGGTGGCGGGCATCGCGCAGATTCCGGAGGGGAACCAGTCCGTGTGGGGAGTACTGCTGTACACCCCGGACGTGAAGAAGGCGCACGACAAAGCCGTGCAGGCGGGGGCGAAGTCCGTGCTGGAGCCGCAGGATCTGGGGGAGCGGGGCGACATGGCCGTGCTCATCGACCCGTCGGGCGCGACGATTGGCCTGCGCAACCCGGCGGACGAGCATGCTCTGATCGCCGCGGGCGAGCCCGGAACCCCGGTGTGGTTTGAGCTGATGGTGGCTCAGAACTGGGAAACGACCCTGGAGTTCTACCACGAGCTGGCGGGTTGGGATATCAAAGCTGCGGGGACCGATGACTTCCGCTATGCTACCGGCGAGTTCGACGGCGCGGCGGTGGTCGGCCTGTGGGATACCTCCGCGTTGGAGGTGCCGGGGATGTGGACCGTGTACCTGGGCGTGGCCAATGTGGACGATGCGGTCGCTAATACGCCCGAGCTGGGCGGGAAGGTGGTTCGCCCGGCCTGGGAGTCCGAGTTCGGCCGCATGGCGACCATCGAGGACCCGACGGGTGCGCTGGTGAACCTTTGCGAGATCGAGGAGTTCGTCCCCGATGAGGATGCGCACGAGCCGGATCTGCTGGCCCCGGAGAACTTCCAGGCGTTTTAGCGCGCCGGGTTAGCGCGAGCCCCAGCAGGCGCCCGGCTAGCGTGAGCCCCAGCAGGCGCCGGGCTAGTGCATTACCAGATGCAGACGCGCTCGTCCTCCGCCAGCCACATGCCGTCGCCCTCGCGGACGTCGAAGGCCTCGTAGAACTCCGCGATGTTGCTGGAGACAACGTTGCAGCGGAACTCCGCTGGCGAGTGCGGGTCGATGGACGCGTACTGCGCCGCCATCTGCGGGCGGATCGCGGTCTGCCAGATCCGCGCCCAGCGCAGGAACACGCGCTGCAGGGCGGTGTACTCGGTGGTGTCCGGGTTGCCATCGGCATCCACCAGACCCTCGACCGGCAGCTTCTCCGCCGTCTCGAAGGTCTGCCCCTGGTCGGCCAGGTAGCGCCGCAGCGCCACGATGGCGATGCCCAATCCGCCCAGATCACCGATGTTTTCACCCAAGGTGAAGCTGCCGTTGACGGTGTGCTCCGTGATGCCACGCTGGCGTAGCCCCGTCGGCACCAGGCCGTCGTACTGCGCGACCAGCTTGTCGGTCAGAGCGGTGAAAGCTTCGCGATCCTCCTCGGTCCACCAGGAGTTCAGATTGCCGTCGCCGTCGTACTTCGAGCCCTGGTCGTCGAAACCGTGTCCGATTTCGTGGCCGATGACCGCGCCGATGGCGCCGAAGTTGCCGGCCATATCCGCCTCCGGGTCGAAGAACGGCGGGCGCAGGATTGCGGCGGGGAAGGTGATGTCGTTCTTCACCGGGTTGTAGAACGCATTCACTGTCTGTGGGGTGGCGAACCAGGTTTCGTTGTCGCTGGGCTTGCCCAACTTCGATACCTCGTACTTGTGGTTGAAGCGGCTCGCCGCCCACACGTTGGTCAAAAGGTCCGCGCCGGTCGAGCCGAACTCTAGGCCGTCGAAGTCGCGCCACTTATCCGGGTAGCCGATCTTCGCCTGGAACTTATCCAGCTTCGCCAGCGCCTTCTCGCGTGTCGCGGGGGTCATCCAGGCCAGCTCGCTAATGCGCTCGCGGTAGGCGGCGATCAGGTAATCCACCAGCTCCAGCATCTTCTTCTTGTGCTCCGGCGGGAAGTGCTCGGCGACGAACTTCTTGCCCACCTCTTCGCCCACGGCGCCCTCGACCAGTGCGACGCCACGCTTCCACCGCGCCCGCTGCTCCGTGGCACCGGACAGGGTGCGGCCGTAGAACTCCCAGTTCCGCAGGTTCACCTCTGTCGGCAGGTAGGCCGCGTTGCCCAGGATCACCCGCCAGTACGCCCACAGCTTCCACTCGTCCAGGTCGCTGACCTGTGGCTTATCGCCCTCACTGGATGCCGCGCCCTCACCGGTTGCCATCGCTGCGACGTGCTCCAAGTAGCTGGGCTGGCACACCACGACGGTGGCCCCGCCAGCGCTTTCCGTATCCACACCAGTGGCTGCCAGCCACTCGCGGAAGGGGAAGCTCGTCGGCAGATCCTCCACCTTCGTCGGGTTGTAGGTTTTCTCTGCATCGCGGCTGGCCACGTTGTCCCAGTGCCCGCGCGCCAGCTCGGTCTCGAAGGCACAGATCGCATCCGCCGCCGCAGCTGCGCCCGCATCCGCGTACTTCCCGGGCAGTTCCAGCTCGCTGACCAGGCCCAACATGTCCTCTACGAACTTGCGGTACGCCTCGCGCGTCGCTGCGTGTTGTTCCTCCCGGTAGTACGCCTCGTCCGGCAGCCCCAGCCCCGTCTGTACCAGGTAGGCACGCTGAATGTCTTCGCTGGAGTCCTTCTCGATCCAGTACCCCACAACACCGCCAGTGCCTTCCACATCTAGCCTGCCGAGTACCTTGGCCAGGTCGCTGACCGAGGCGGCGTCATTAATAAGCCCCAAAGGCTCCCGCAGACCCGCCAGACCCGCGGCGGCGATGCCTTGCACGTCCATAAAAGACGCGTACAAAGCGCCCACGCGACCGTCCGGCTCGTCGGTGGCGGCGGCCTCTACAATCTCACGAACCTCCTGCTCAGACAGGTCGCGTAGCTGGTGGAAAGTGCCGTCGACGGGGCGGTCGCTCGGGATCTTGTGGGTGGCCAGCCATGCGCCGTTGACGTGACGGTACAGGTCCTGCGCCGGCGAGGGCTGGGTTGCCTCGCCCGCCTGGTTCTGGGCCGGAGCCTCGGAGACATCGTCCGGGATCGTCGCGGCCGGAGTGTATTCTTGCGCATTATTTTCAGTCATGTCCACCACCTTAGACACCATCCCGGACAGGGTGTCCGAGGTAGTCGTTAGGCTGGGACGTATGTTTCCGCATCCCGTGGCGCCGGCCACTCCTCGCCCCGCGCCGACGACCTATCGCCCCGCGCCGACCAGCCCACAACGGCGCGGTCTGTACTCGGCGTGGCTCTTTTCTGCCCTGTTGTTTCTAGTTGGAGGTGCCTTTCTTCTGGACGCCACCCTGGATGACAGCTCTAAGGCTCTAACAGTCAAGGACGGGATGGCGGACTCGATCCTCACTTATTCCGAGTGGCCACTGCGCTTTGCGGCTTTGGAAGACTGCCACGATTCCCCTGGCCTGGGGCGCCCGGGAATCATGCAGCTGGACTGTGACGGCGAGGACGTTCGCATGATCGGTATGTCGCACGTGGACGTCAAGTCGGAGGAAGCCGTCAAGCGCGCCATGAACCGTGGCCTGCGCGCATTGATCTTCCAGGATGGCTTGGAACTGGATTCGACGGACGTGAAGAGCGGTTTGTCGGAGGAAGACAAGTCCCGGCTGGACAAAGCCAAAGTCGACCAGCTGCGCGTGTCCCAGAGCTACCGCCGTGGAGACGAGCGGTTTATCTCGGTGGCCTTCGTACAGGACAAGGCCGCAGCGATGGTTGTGATGCAGATTCCGGTGAAGTCGGCGTCATTCGAAAGAAAGCTAGAAGAGATCAACGAGTTAGTGCGCGGCGTCAGTCTAGATAGTAAATACAAAGAAAGAGCAGGTGAGGCCAATGTTTAAGGCGCGCAACTACCGTGTGTTCGAAGTGCCGCGCGAATTTCACCTGCAGCACCCGCCGCAGGCCCGGCCGAAGCTGCGGCTGTTCCGCGACGGGTGGATGGTGGCGTATTGGCTGCTTCTGATTCCGAGCCTGGTGATGTCGGGGTTTCTGCTGATCGGCAACAACCCCTCGAAGGTGAGCTCCACCCTAGGGCTGGTGCTGCTGATCGGCGCGGCACATCTGGCGGGCGTGCTGGTGTGCATCAGGTTGCTGCCTATATATAAAGGAACGCCTCGGCGGCTGGTCGCGTTGGCGGTGCTGTGGGGCGGGGCAGCCTCGGTGGTGCTGGCGGCGGCCGTGATTCAGCCGCCCGTGGTCCACGCCGTGGATAAGCTGGGTTGGCACAGGATGACCGCCAGCTTCGCCGGGGCGTACCCAGAGGAGATTGCGAAAGGGCTGGGCATCTGGCTGCTGCTGTGGATGGGACGGGCGTGGTGGAACCGCCCGTGGCACGGGATCATCGCCGGGCTGCTGGTCGGACTGGGCTTCGAGGTGTTCGAGAACATGATGTACGCCATGATGCTGGCCGTGATGGATCCGGTGTCCGATGTGCGGGGTGCGATGTCGACGTACCTTTTGCGAATGGTCGCAGGGCCGGCGAAGCACATGATGTTCAGCGCGTTGGTTGGATATGGCATCGGACTGGCGCTGTTCGTGGGTGCGAAGGCGGGGAAGCCGCGCACTGTCGCTTGGCGGCTGGGGGCGGTCGTGTTGTGGGGTGGTCTGGGCTTCTTGACGCATTTCGCGTGGAATGTGCGCTGGATAGGAGGGTCGTCGGCGTTTCAGTTGCTGTGGTTGGCATGTGTGTGGGTCGGGCTGGCGGCCTTGGTGATATGGCTGATTGTGCGGACGAGTCGGGAGTTTTTGCGCTGGAAGAGGCAGGGTGTTTGCCCAGCTGTGGCGATATATCAGCGTGTGTGATGAAAATCACATAGGGGGTTGAACTGGGGTTTTCGGTTGAAAGGTTTCCTGTAGCGAAGAGTGTTGTCGATGAGGCTAGTGTGAATGGTGTGAAAGGTGTGACTTTTGGGTATGGTGTGATTCATGATTTCACTGCCATGGCGCCGTACCACGCGCAAGTCCGTCCCCGCACGCCTCACCGCAACGGCACTAGCTGGCACCGCCTTCACGGTGGCAGCCCTCGTTGCCACCGACATTGTCCCCGTACCCTCCTGGGCGCTCGAGGGCGTTGACGTGGCCTCCCACCAGCACCCGGGCGGTGCTGCTATCGACTGGACCGCAGTAAAGCAGTCCGGCCAGTCCTTCGCCTTTGTTAAGGCGACCGAGGGCAACTACTACACCAACCCCAACTTCTCTACCGACTCCATTAAGGCCCAGCAGGCCGGCGTGGTGCCGGGTAGCTACCACTACGCCCGCCCGGGTAACCGCGACCCGCGTGGCGAGGCACGCCTGTACGCCACGACCCTGGCCACCGGTGCGCAGCCTTCGCTGCCCCCGACGCTGGATCTGGAGGAAGACGGTGGCCTGAACCCGACCGAACTGCAGAACTGGGTGCGCGAATGGGTCGACGAGATCAAGACCCTGACCGGCCGTGATCCGATCATCTACACCTACTACTACTTCTGGAAGAACAAGATGGCTAACACCACCGAGTTCTCCGAGTACCCACTGTGGCTGGCCTACTACCGCGACACTCTGCCGGCGGATATCCCGGGTGGCTGGGATCACGTGACGTTCTGGCAGTACTCCGACTCCGGCAATGTCGACGGCATTAAGGCCAAGGTGGACCTGAACAAGTACTACGGCGACGATGCTGCCCTGAATGCTCTGGCATCTGGCATGTCGGCGAACACCGCTGCTGGCCAGGCTTCCCAAGCTCTGGACGTGCTGCGTCCGGCAGCTAATGGCGAGGCTGCGGTCGCTAACAAGATCGAGCACGCCACCGGCGTGAACGTTCCGCTGGCTACCGACTTCCTGATGCAGGTGCTGGGCGTTATCGGTGGCCGCGTATCCCCGGACGTTTTGCTGACTCAGGGTAAGGCGCAGATTCAGGGGATGGATCCGGCGCAGGTCGCAGGTTCCGCTGGCGCTGCTGGCAACGGTGGCAACGTATCCGGTTCCATGAAGACCGCCCAGGAAGTTCTGACGGCCTACACCGCACTGTCCGGTGCGCTGAAGGAGTTCAACGCTGGTGGCAAGAAGCTGCCGGTCGAGGCAATCCTGAAGCTGCTCCAGGGTGTCGCGCCGGGCGCTGGTGCAGGTGCTGGTGCTGGTAAGGGTGGCGCTGTGAACATCGGCCAGATCCTGACCCTGCTGCAGCAGTTCGGTGGCATCTCCAACTGGAATGCCAAGCTGGAGAACGGTCAGGTCAAGCCCGATGCTAACGCTTTCGCTGACCTCGCGGATGCCGCGAAGTCCGCCACTGCCGATAGCTCCGCCCCGGCAGGTCAGGCTCCGGCTGGCGCCCCGGCACCGGCTGGTCAGGCACCGGCTCCCGCCCCAGCTCCGACCCCGGCCCCTGCCCCGGCTGGTCAGGCTCCCGCTCCGGCCCCTGCTAGCTAGGCACCGGCTCCGGCTCCCGCCCCAGCCCCTGCTAGCTAGGCACCGGCACCGGCTCCCGCCCCAGCCCCTGCTAACTAAACGCTGGCTTGGCCCCGGCAAGCATTCCAGCTTCGACTGCTGACGCTGCTGCGGCCAACCAACCGCCGTCCTCACTGGGCGGCGGTTTTCCTATGTTGCGCTGCTTGCGTACTGGCCTATTCGGGATCTGCACCCACTCGCTAGAGCTATTCCAGCCTCCGCGCTCACTCACTTAGGTCGATCGCGCGGGCCGATGTCCCAAATCTTCCACTTTCGCCGGGTGGCTGGTCTGCAGCAAAAATTCTTAAGCCTCTGACCTGCATAAACGGAAAGCTATAAAAACAGAGTGGAAGATTTGGGACATTCCTCTCCTCGCCAGGCCTCCGAGAGGTCCGCTTTTGAGCAATCTCCGAATAAGCGGCCCAGTTTCGCGCCCCTATTCAGGTATCGCCCGACCCCGTTTAGGCCGTCTATGGCGCTTACAGAGCTTTGACCCCGAACCAACCCCCACCGCAATCGCGTAATTGGTCTCGATTTAGGGTGACTATGCATGCTCACTCCCACCGATCCGGAGGGGTATTGTCCTAAATCTTCGAGTTATTGGAAGTAGCGGGTCTGCAGTAAAAAATCGCAGGCCTCTGACCTGCGCAAACAGAATAGTTATATTCTAAGACGTGGAATTTGGGACATTCCTCTCAGAGACTGCCCGCACCCGATGCTCCGGCGGTTCAGTGGCGGGTAAGTGGCGCGTCAGTGGCGTGTCAGTGGCGATTCAGCCACATGCGACCCCCAGCACCAGGCCGCGCCCAGCGCCAGAGCACCAGGCCGCGCCCAGCACCAGATCACCAGGCCGCCACCCCCGAGCCAGGCCCCCGCCGCTGGCCACTAGTCCGAGAACTTCATCGGCCCGTTGTACCAGAGCCCGGAGCGCTTGTGCGTCTCCGTCTCCAGCTTCACCGGCTTCGGCGCATCGCCGGAAGCGTTCGGGAAAGGAGTCAGCTTGTCCAGCACACCCCAGTCCCGCTGCCAGTCGTCCTTCAGGTAGGTCGGAATTTCCTCCGCCTGCGAGGTCATCTGCACCAGGCCGTAGGATCCACCACCGGAGTAGTCCATCACCGGCGTGTGGTTGCTGCGCACGTCGTGGTCTGGCGAAATGCGGAACTTAGCCGGTTCCGCCACGCCTGCCCAGTGGTCGTACTGCTTCTGGCACGGGAACTGGAATGCAATCGTCCAGTCCAGCAGCGTCGGCGCCTCGGAGCCCACGTAGTCGTTCAGCGACTCCATCTTCGGCACGCGCGGTGGCGTGATGGCAATCCACTGTGCAGGCGTCAGGTTCGGGTCGTTCGCAACGATGCGCACCGAGTCCGCGTCCTCCGGCACCTGGTTCATCGGAATGCGCAGGTTGCGCCACTCGGGCGCGTAGCCCGGATCCAGCGGAATCTGCTCGCCCAGCACCTTAAAGTCCTCGGCCTTCTTGGAGCCGCCGGACTTGCCGAATTGCACCTTGATCTCCTGGCCGTACTTGAAGATCCCGTCCATGTCGAAGTGTCCGACCCGTCCGGCCACGCTGAACACCAGCAGTGGCAGTCCGTCGCGGTTCTTCGGCAGGCTGTACCAGCTGGTCATGGTGTTCGCTGGCGTCTGCAGCCCCTCTGTGAACGAGCCCACCACCGGCACCCTGTTCGTGTCGATCCCGAACGGCAGCACTGCGTAGGAACCGTTCACGCCCTTGGTGGCGCGCAGGCCACCGGTGGTTCCGGAGGCGTCGTTGCTATCGCTGCTGCTGCCCTTCTCAGCGTCGGAATCGTTTGTTGCCTTATCTTGGGACGCCGCAGCCTGCGCCCCACCACGGTCAGCGGAAGTGCGCGAATCATTGGAGCTAGAGTCCGTGCTGGAATCGCTGCTGGATTCCTCCTTGCGGAACTGGTCGGCGGAGCCCACGGTGGATTGCGATTCTCCGCTGGACTTCGCATCGATCTTGGCGGGGATGTTGTTCGGCTCGAAGCCGCGACCTCCGCCGGCGGTCAGTGAGTCCTTCAGCGAGGTGCCGTCGGCGGGCTTAAGGAAGGACTCGTTGGTGTTGGTTTCCACCAGCACGTCCGCGGCCTGGTTGCAGCTTTGACCCGTCAGGGCCATCACGTTGCCCTTGCCCACGGAGTAGGCGGGCCACTGGCTGACCATGCCCTTCGTCATGGAAGCAAGGGTGAACACGACCGTGATGGTCGTGAGGATGCCGATCGGCGCGGCCGTCAGGCCGCGGAAGCGGTCGAGCTTATTGCGCTCGGCCCGCTTCAGATCGGCCACTTCCGATTCGGTGGTGGCACGGGCGTGTTTGGCGTCCGCAAGAAAACCAACGATAGCGCCCCACACCAGAACAACGATTGAGATGGCGAGTACCACCGAGCTGGCGGTAATACCGGAGATCTGCACCGGCTTGTCCCACCACGGCACGCCGTAGGAGGACAGGTACCACCAGCCG
Organism: Corynebacterium macclintockiae; assembly: GCF_027570165.1. Classification (NCBI taxonomy): domain Bacteria; kingdom Bacillati; phylum Actinomycetota; class Actinomycetes; order Mycobacteriales; family Corynebacteriaceae; genus Corynebacterium; species Corynebacterium macclintockiae. The sequence goes on along the minus strand of NZ_JAKMUV010000013.1, from coordinate 8,527 downwards.
TTCGGGCCTGCGAGGGTGAAGGCGAACAGCATCAGGGTGGAGCCCAAGAACAGGATCCGGTTGCGGCGGGTCTGCAGGGCGAAGCGGGAGGCTCCGACTGCTGCCAGGGCCGTCAGCGCGGCGCCGATGCCAGCGAACACGCCGAAGTGGTGGGTCCATTTGGTGGGCGTGAACGTCATGAAGAACAGGGTGCCCAGGATGACCAGCAGCAGGCGCATGGACGGCCCCTTGGCGGCGCCGGTGATGCGTCCATTGCGCAGCATGGCGGCGATGACGATGCCGATGCAGAAGAACAGCATGACCATCGTGAAGCGGCGCGGGAAGCTACCGTCGACGGTTTGTTCCATGAGGGCTTCGTAGCGGCGGAACTCGTCGTACCAGTGCATCGACGGGCCGATGGCGCCGCGCAGCTTGATTGCCTCTGCGACTGTGCGCAGCGTCTGGTCGGCGAACACGGCCGTGAGGATCGCGGTGCCGGCCGCGAGGAACGGGGCGATCTGCGCCAGGATGGCGGCGATGACCGTCTTCTTCGGGGCACCCTTCGGAGCGCCCAGCAGCGGCAGTCGGCGGGTGAGGATGCGGATCAGTGCACCGAGGGAAGCCAGCAGGGCGGAGACCGCCATCAGGCCCGTCGGACCGGCGCCCAGCGCCAGGGTGGCGATGATCGTAGCGACTGCGGCGGGCAGCAGGCGGTGCGTGGCGATCGCGCGCTCGAAGGAAACCCAGGCCAGCAGGGAAAGCACGGCGATGATCGGCTCTGGGCGCGTGCCGTTGTTGAAGGTCATCCAGAACAGCAGGAACGTCGCCGCCATGGTCCAGTGCGCTACCCGGCGCTGGTTGATCTTGGCGCCGAGGCGCGGCATCACTTCGCGGGAAAGTACCAGCCAGGTCACAAGTCCTGCGATGAGGGACGGCAGGCGCATCCAGATGGAGGCGGTGGTGACGTGTGTCATCAGCGCCAGCAGGTCGTAGAACGGCGAGCCGAACGGGGATTCCGGCACGCCGAACCAGCGGTAGTAGTTGGCCATGTAGCCGGACTCGTGGGAGACCTTGGCCATGGTCAGCAGGTAGCCATCGTCCGAGGTGTTCGCGCCGACAAAGTACCAGGCCAGCAGTACGAAACCGACTACGCCGTCCAGGGGGCGGGGCTTCCACCACTTGCGGTGGAACAGTCGGCGGGAGGTGGTGCGCTTATCCAGAATGTCGATGCGGTGCAGGCAGTACAGGGAGATCGCGGTGGCGATGATGCCCACGAAGATCGCCAGGTACTTGATAGCCGAGGGGGAAGAGGTGAAGCGCGAGTCGACGGTGACGTGTGCCTGGAAGCCAGCGTCGATGGTGTTGTTCGAGTTCTTCTCGGTGTTCTTGATGTCCGTGTAGATGCCGGTGAGGGCAGGTCGGACATCGTCGTCGATAGTGGAATCCAGTGCGTAGCCCAGGGACTTTTCTGCGTCCGGAACCCAGGAGCGAGTGGATTCGTAGTTAGAGGTGATGCGCAGCTTCGCATCGTCCGGCAGCTTCGCCAGGGCATCCTTCTGGATGGTCAGTGGCACGACGTTGCGCACGACCACGTCCAGGCTGTCGTCGGTAGAGCGGACGAACAGGCCACGCAGGGTGGCCTCCGTGGATTCCTGCGGGAGGGTGGACAGAATATTGGTCGCACCGTTGTCCAGGTTGCGGACTTCCTTGATGGGCACGGTGATGTCCACGTCCTGGGGGACGTAGGAGATCAGCGGTGCTTGGACGGAGGTGAGGTCGTCGTCCTGGGGCCAGTTAAAGGAGGACTGAACCTGGTTGACCGGCAGGAAGGGCAAAGACAGGAACATCACCATGCCGATGAGGCCGGAGATGATGGACGCTAACTTTAGTTTTCCTGTTGGCTGCTGAACTTTAGACACAACAGGTAATTGTAGGACACGAGACGGCTAACTCGGAACTCAAATAGCCTGTTTCTTGTGATTCTTGCGCATTAATGTGACGAATGTTGTTTTTGGGGTGCTCTTATTCTTCTTATTGACGCCCCTTGTCACCGGGCTAGCGCTGCCGCACCGCAACCACGAACGGGCCGACCTGGTGCAGGTTCCAGCCCTTGGCGAATGCGGTGGCTTCGAAGCTGATCGGACGGAAGCGGACATTCGGCTGGCTGGGGTAGAGGTCGTCGGCCACCAGGTAGGTAAACGTGCCGTTGCCTGGCCCCTTGACCTTCGGGAGGGGCTTCTCGGTGCGCTTCTGGGCTGGAGTCTTGTCGCCTGGCTCGTTGGCGGAGCCCGTCTTGCGCTTCTCCATCTCCTTCTCCAGGTCGAGCTGCCCGCGCAGCAGCAGCGCATCCGGCGCCTTCCACCCGTTCGTCTTCTCCGCATCATCCATGGCCGCCAGCAGTTCTTCGGGCTTGGTGATGTCGCCCCAACGCTCGATGACCTCATTGCGGCGGGCGAATTCGCCGAGCGGATTGGCGTAGTGCGCGGTGAAGGCCTGGTAGGCGTTGTAGGGATAGTAGGCCATGAAAGTTTTCTCGTCCGTCAGCAGCACCTTGCCTGACCGACCTCCGAGCTCTTCGTGCAGTACCTGATCCACCTGGGCGTAGTAGACGGCGGAATTGCCGGGGAGCTGGTCGCCACGTTTGCCGTCGCCGTCAGTGTCGGTGTAGGCGGTATCGATGTGGTCTTCGTGGACGAAGGGGATCTGCGAGGCATAGTGAATGCCACAGATCGCCAGCACGATGGCCATGACACGACTGACTAGCACCCCAAAGCCCGGCTTCCGGCGTTCCAGCGAAGACATGCGCGGAGCATAAACCAGTCGCCAGTCGGCGATTGCCAGCACACCGGCGACGGCGAGGATGATGCTGATCGGGACCGCCACACGGAAGCCCAGCAGAGTGGTGCCGAGAACCGTCATGAGCAGCGACAGTATTACCCAGGCGTAGCAGACAATGAGCCCGTAGGTTAGGGCGCGCACATCGCCGTCCTTGCGCCGGAAAACCATCCAGATCAGGGCGGCCAGGGACAAGAAGGCGATGGCTGTCGACTCGAAGAAGGGGGTGGGGATATGCGTTGCGGCCTCGGGGAGGTAGTGCTGGGCGGTGCCCGTCGGGCCGTGCGGCTGGGTCAGTAGCGCCCAGACGTATGGTCCCCAGCCGACTAGCGCCAGGGCGATGGACCCCACACCGATGATTACGAGCTTGATGAGTGGCTGGATGCTGCGCACCGTGATTGCCCCGGCAACGGCGAGAGTCACCACAGTCAGTGCGGACACGGCGGTGTACAGCGTGTAGAGGTTCGCCGATAGTCCGAGGTAGATGATGGATCCGATCAGCGCAGTCCGGCCTCCGTGCAGTGCTCGCCGCGCGACCACTAGCGCCGGTGCCATGCCCATTGCGACGATCGCCGCGTAGGGCTCATCGCCGCCGACGGTTAGGGTGACTGCGACTGTCACGAGCGCCAGGGCGCTGGCGACCGGAAGGGAGCCGCAGATGCGCTGCCATACCGGCACCAGCATGCTGCCTGCCATCGCCATGGTGATCAGTGCCCACGGCTGCATAGCTACCCAGCCGGACAGTCCGAAGATGCGGGCGAACAGTCCTCCGGTGAAGAACCATAGGCCGGGGTAGAAGGATGGCTCATCGACGTATGCCATGTCTGCCCACCCGAGGGAATCCGTCATGCGCGTGAGGAACTGGGTGCGGAAAGCCTGATCCACGCTGATGCCGCCGAGGTAAAGCTGTGTCGCGGCCAGCGGAATACCTAGCGCGGCCAGCACCAGTACAGCGGGGGCGAGGTACATCACCAGCTGCAGCACGATGGAGACCCAGGGCCGTAGAGTTTCCCGTCGGGCGCTCCGTCCCGCGCGGCTATCCGCACGGCCATCCGCTCGGCCATTGTCCGCACGGGAACCCTTGCGGGCGTTCTTGTTTAGCCATCGCGGCGGGTAGATCCACCAGTAACTCGCCAGGCCAGTGAGGACGACCAGGATGGCGATGCTCGCCGTAGTGAGGCCGCGCAGCACGAAGCTGTTGGTGAAGGCCGGGAAGTTCGTGTGCGACATGATGTACCACCCTGCGGTGGTTCCGGCGAACGCAATCGCACCGGTCAGCGCCAGGCGAATAAGGGTCTGGCGCACCGTCAGCGCGTCTTTGCTGAAGGGAACCGTCGGGTCGACCTTCGCGGCGGGGCTTGAGCTCATTGCTTCATTGTTACATATGCCCCGGACGGCCTTGGTTTCTCTGGTGCGTTAGCGCAGCATAATGCCCCTAATCCCAGAGTGAAATCCGTCACGCAGGCCCACGCGCTGCCCCTCGGAGAGCGTGTACTCGTGCAGTGTTTCGCAGGCGAACTGCAGCAGCGGCCGGTCGATCTCTGGGGGTAGTCCACCGCCGGAGAGCAGGTGCGCGTTGTCGCGTTGCTCCTCGGTGGCGATGTTGTCGTACCACCAGACCGCGTATTGCTGGCCGATATCGGAGGGGCTCTGTTCGCCCGCTGTAGCCCAGACCTCGTTGGGTAGCGGCACGTACCGGCTGCGCAACTTGCGGTGGCGCGCCATCATGCCGGGGTTCGGACGCGGCTTCGGCTTGGGTGCCTCTTCTGCTTCGGGTGCTGTTTCCTCTGGTTGTCTTGCTGGTTGTTCTTCTGGTGGTGACGCCACCGCCTCCGGCTTGGCCGTGGCTTCAGGTGCTGTTTGAGCGACGTCCGCGGGGCTTGGTACCTGCGGGGCAGTGGTGCGCTCGGGAGTTGCCAGCAATGCAGGAGACGGCGCAGCGGGGGACGGCGCAGCGGGGGACGGTTCAGCAGGAGCTGTTTCGTCAGTGGCTGAACCGGTGGCGTCGATAGTGCCGGAAGTGCTGGCAGTGCCGGAAGCAGTGTCGGTGTCGGCAGCATCGCCGGATACACCACCGGGCACGTCCGACGCTGTGACCACGCACGGGCTGGGATCCGCGGGCTCTTCCGCGTCTCCCAGTGGCTTGTCCTCAGGCTGTTCGGGCTGCTCGCCAGCCGGCAGCGGACCTTCCAGGATCTGCAGGCGCATGGTGTCGCGGAAGTCCTCGCGCGGATCCAGGATTGTGGTTGTGTCGCAGGCGAAGCGCAGGGCGGAGGACATGGAATCCCAGCCGAATCCGTAGAGGTGCACACGGATGCCTGCCGCGACGGCCTCTTCTACGCCGGGCAGCATGTCGGCGTCACCAGAAACCAGCACGATGTCCGATACCTGGCGGTTCATCGCGGCGATAACGATGTCCGCGACCAGTCGAGTATCCACTGCTTTTTGGGTGCGCCGCTCGCCCCACTCGATCAGCTGGCCGGCGCGCAGCTGCACACCCGGTTCGCTGCGTAGGGAACGCTGGTAGCGGTGGGGGCCGGAATCAGGGATTCCGTCGTACCAAAACTGCCGGTGGACGGGTTGCTTTAGTTGGTCTTGAATCATCTGGCCGAGGACGGCCACGACCTCCGGTAGGTCGATTTCTAACTGTGCGCGGGCGCCGGTATCCCAGGAGTTATAAAAGCTGGCTAGCAGGTAAGACGTGTCGACATAGACCTGTGTTCTTTCCAACATTGTTCATTGCTCATTTCATTTCGCTCGTTGTTAGCTCTTGTCCCTCTAGCATGCCTGAAAACTTTGTTGTATGGTTAGTTACACAAGTAACCAACCAGCTAACTAAAAGCGCCGAAACGCAGAGCGCGCTGGGAGCTTGTTAAGTAGTGCTTTGAAGGAGGTGCCGCGTGGACGAATCGGCAACACCGCTTTTCCAGCAGGTCGCGGACCTGATAGCGGACGCGATCGTGGACGGGTCGCTTCCTGAAGGCGAACGTGCCCCCTCGACAAACGAACTCGCAGAATTCCACAGCATCAACCCCGCCACCGCCAGGAAGGGGTTGGCGTTGCTGGTCGATCAGGGCGTATTGGCCAAGCGGCGCGGCGTGGGAATGTTCGTCGAACAAGGCGCGCGGGAGCTCATTCTGACCTTGCGTAAAGAAGCCTTCGCAGCCAGTTATTTGGTCCCCCTCGTCGACGAGGCCGCCAAGTTGGGCATGAACCGCACGCAGCTGAAAAACCTCATGGATAAAGTCGCAGAAAGTAGAGGACTGTACGAATGAACGCCACAACATCTCCCGGCGCCGCCTCTGGCGTCGCCCCCAGCATCGAGCTGCGCGACGTCCGTCGCAAGCTCGGTTCTACCCATGCCCTCGACGGCGCGACTGCTCACCTCCCAGGTGGCCGCGTTTATGGCCTTATCGGACGCAACGGCGCGGGCAAGACCACCCTGCTGCGCACCATTGCGGGTCAGCTGCGCGCCAAGGGCGAGGTCCTCATCGGCGGTCAGCCTGTCTTCGACAACACCGCAGTCCTTAACGGCCTGATCCTCTCTGGTCCCGATGTTCCCTGGCCTGCGGATATCAAGGTCAAGCAGCTGCTCAATGTGGCTGCCGCCCGTTGGGAGACCTGGGATCACCGCTACGCGGACCACCTCTGCGAGGTCTTTGAGATCGATACGCGCAAGCCTCTTTCCAAGCTCTCGCGCGGACAAAAGTCCCTGGTCTCGATTGTTATTGGCCTGGCCGCGCAGTGCCCCGTCACCCTCCTTGACGAGCCCTACCTGGGGCTCGACGTGCAGAATCGCGAGCTGTTCTACAAGCTCTTGCTGCAGGATGTCGAGCGCAACCCACGCACCTTCATCCTCTCGACCCATCACGTCGACGACGCTGCCCGCATCCTCGATTCGGTCGTCCTCCTCGATAAAGGCCGCATCACGGGAGTCGGCACCCTCGACTCCATCACCGAGCGCATTGCGATCCTCTCCGGTTCCGCCGCGGCCGTCGACGCCACGCTCGGCGAGGTTGGGGCCGCTGGTTCTGTTCTTAACGACGCCACCTCTTCCGGCCTACGTCGCCTAGTGCTAGACACTCACAGGTTGGGTGTCGGCAGCGTCCAAGATCTCGCTGCCCGTATTGAGGGCAGTGGCGTACGCGTGACCAGGGCAGATCTGGAGCAGGCGGTACTGGCGCTGACCGGAAGGGAGTTCTGACGTGACGAATGTCTACCCGCCCATGCCGTGGGGGACCCACTGGAAGCTGGCTATGCGCCAGCTGCAGTCTAAAGCCTGGAACTCTGGAATAAGCATCGTGTTCATTCTTCTCGTCCTCTTCTTTGCAATGGGTGGGGAAGAAATCCACGGGTTCAAGCTAGGGGCATACCTACTATTTGGTCTTTCGCTGGGGCTGCAGCCGATCACCGCAGTGTGGGACAAGGCGCAGCTTCGTGCTCTGGGGATGAGCGTGGCGGATATCCGCCGAAACTTCCTGATAGTCATGCCTATTGCATCGACAGTCGTCTGCGGATCCATGCTATTGGGCTACATCCTCGCGCAAACATTCAATTGGCACATCCCGGCATTCTGGCTTGTCTTGGCAGTAGTTTTCGTCGTGCACGTGGCCAGCATTATTGGTGCACTCGCTCGGGTGGAAGATAACAATGAGGTCATCAAATCCACCAAGGAAGACAAGGCTGCAGCGGTAGAGGAAGGGGCCGATCCCGCTGGGGAAACCACCGATGGCGCTTTCGGCTTGTTCGCTGGGGTGTTGAATACGGAGACGAGGTGGCGTCAACAAGAACAAAAGGGCGCCAACCCCTCGGCGCTGGATTACCTCACCGCGTGGCGGATCGACAGGTACATGGCACGGGTATTCCTTATTGGGCTCGCCGCAGTGAGCATCGGAACAATTGGCTGGTTTGTCACAGGGGTGACGACCAGTGGTGCGATGTGGCTCTACCCGGCATCAATGTTCCTGCTGATGGCAGCGTTCTACTTCGGTGAAGCGCTCAACATGAGTCTGGGCAATTGGCTGGTGTTCTCGGGTGATCGCCGCCAGTGGTATGCGAAAGCTATGGGGCGGGTGGCGCTGTGGCTGCCAAGCATTGCGCTTTTGATGCTGTTAGGGATCGCAGAGTTCCTGCTGCTGCATGCCATCTTCCCGAGCGTAGGAAACCTAGAGGTGCGTGCAGATGCGAAAAGCTTGGTGATAACCCTGCTGGTCGCAGCGTCAGTGGCCGCAACTTTCGGCCTGGTTGGGATAGTCGGCTTCTGGGTGAGTAACCGGTTCACCGGATGGCTGAAATGGGTGGTCATCATCCTGTCCATCATGGTGCTTTCAGCTGCACTGGCTGCAGCTATCGTCACCGTTCAGGAGGTCATCGAGGCCGACGGGAATGTGCTGAGGTTCGTGCTAGGAATAGCCGCTGGGCTAGCACTAGTGCTGGCCCTTGCGTTTGGTGTGTTGAGCAGAGGCATTCAGCGCTTCGATACGACCAATGAGTCGGTGAGCGAAAACCTGGGCTTGGCTACGGAAGCTTAAGGCAGACCCTTAGGCGTGGAAGCCGGGTTAGAAGAAACACCGACGCAGGGGAATGCGAGAAAGTGGCGTGCATTAGACACCCTAAAAAGCATGCTTGACCAGTAAGTTTGTGTTTGTTGTGGGGTGTGTGTACATTAATTCGAGTCAGCGCGACACGGCGCCGGGAGTTACAGACTCACAGC